>NZ_JBHYYB010000005.1:136070-233737 GCF_042752535.1 Kitasatospora sp. NPDC059327
GGCCGGGGGGCGGCGCGGACCCCCGCCCGGGCCGGTGCGTGTCCCCGGGGGGCCCCCCCCCCCCCCACGCCGCTTTCAGGGGGCGAGGGTGACGCGGGGGAGCGGGGCGGGCGGTTCCTGGGGCCGGACGGGAAGCGCCCAGGCGGTGAGGGCGAGGAGCAGGGCGAGGGGGAGCAGGGTGAGCGCGGCGGCCTGAAGCGCGCGGTGCTCAGGCCGGGTCGGGGAGGTCGAGTTCGGCCCAGACGGTCTTGCCGTTGGGATGGCGGGGGATGCTGCCCCACCGGTCGGCCAGCGCGCCGACGAGCGTGAGACCGCGTCCGGACTGGGAGTGGTCGGCGCAGGAGGCGGGCACGGCGGGGTGCCGGTCGCCCCGGCAGTCGGACACCTCGACGCGCAGCGTCGTGCCGCCCCGGGGCGTGCTGGCGAGGGTGAGGGCCAGCTCGAACAGGCGGCCCGGCACCCGCCCGTGGGTGCTCGCGTTGGTGGCCAGTTCGGCGACGACCAGCAGCGCGGAGTGGAAGGCGTCGGGGGCGGCGGAGTTGAGCCCCCAGGAAGTGAGCTGCTGTCTCGCGATCCGGCGGCCGATCGAGGCCCCTTTGGGAGAGGCGGTCAGCTGCGCGCAGTGGGTGCGGGTGGTCGCTGTGTCGAGGGGAATTTCGGACTTCATGTGACAAAGCCTGGTGGCTCGGAAGTACCCTGACCATGGATCGGGCGAGTACGGAGCGTGCTTGTCCGGGCGCGGAGTGTCGGGTTGTCGGTGGGCTCGGGATTAACCGATCGAAACGGCGGGGTGGTTGTCGTGGGTAGCGATGAGCGCGTGGTGTTCGAGGACGGCGAACTGCCGGAGGGCTCCGAAGGGGTCGCGGAGTTCTTCAGTGCGGTGGGGAAGCAGATCAAGATCTTTCGCGAACGAGCCGGTCTGACGCAGCGTGAGATGGCCGAAAGGATCGGCTACGGCGAGGACATGGTCGGGGCGGTCGAGCGCGGCCGACGCACCCCTAGAGTGGAGTATCTGACAGCGGCTGATGAACTCCTCGGAGCGGGAGGAGTGTTGAAGGCGGTTGCGGACGACGTCATGAAGGCGAAGATCAGGGTGAGCACAAGGCACCCTGCCTGGTCCAAGGCATTCACGGACGAGGAGGCCAAGGCCGTCGAGATCCACGACTACAGCGTGGTCGCAGTTCCTGGACTCCTGCAGACCGAGGCCCACGCTCATGCGCTGTACGAGATGCGGCGGCCCTGGCTGTCGCGGGAGCAGGTCGACGAGTGGGTTGCGGCGCGCATGGCTCGTCAGGTGATTCTCACCCGGTCGCCACTGCCGGTGATCAGCTGGGTGATCGACGAGGGGGTGCTGAGGCGCCCCCTGGGTGGTTGGGACGTGCACAGGGATCAGCTGCGGCACCTGGTCAAGATTGGGGAGACGTGGGGATTGGAACTCCAGGTGATTCCCCTCGACAGGACTGAGCATGCGGGGATGGGTGGGTCGTTCGCGTTGCTCACGCCGCCGGGGCGCGCACAGATTGCCTACGTCGAGGTGCAGCACATCAATAGGCTGATCACGAATCCGGAGGAAGTCCGTAGGATGGCAGCTCGGTACAGCAGCATCCGGGGACAGGCGCTCGACCCGCGACAGTCCCTGGCCCTGATCGAGCAGATTCTGGGAGAACGGTGATTATGGCCGAGCTGGTGTGGTTCAAGAGCAGCCACAGCACCAATGAGGGCGCCAACTGCGTAGAGGTTGCCTGGCAGAAGAGCAGCTACAGCGGCAATGAAGGCACTGCGTGCATCGAGGTCGCCTCACTCCCCGGCACCGTCCACGTTCGTGACTCCAAGGACAAGAGCGGGCCGCAGCTGGCCTTCGAGCCGGCCGCGTGGCAGGCGTTCGTCGAGTTCGCCGCTGCCTCCTCCCTCTGACACGCGCGCTCCGACATCCCACCCTCTGAATACCCGTCACAGCAGCCCGGCCGTCCGCCAATCGGCGGACGGCCGTCTTCTGTACGGGCGGCCTCCCCCTCTTGTACGGGCCCCGCTGGTAGCAACGGAGCCGACAGCCAGGGGGGAACGCAGAGACGAGGTAGCCCAGCGCCATGTCCCACCACCTCAGTGGTCCGAACCTCCGCTCTCCCCGGGGTGACGCCCGGCTCGACCTCACCGACCTGTTCGCGTTCCCGGCGGCCGACGCCTCGGGGCGGACCGTCCTGATCATGGACGTGAACCCGTACGCGCCGACCCAGGCCAACGCGTTCCACCCGCACGCCGTCTACCGGATCAACATCGACAGCGACGGGGACCACCAGGCGGACGTCGCCTACTCCTTCACCTTCTCCGACCCCGACGCGGGCGGTCAGACCGTCACCGTCCACCGCGCCACCGGCGAGGCCGCCCGCAAGCACGAGGCCACCGGGGACGTCCTCTTCGCCGACGTCCCGGTCGCCTTCGGTGACGCGCCCGACGTCGTCGAGGCGAACGGCTACAAGCTCTCCGTGGGCCTGCGCAGCGACCCCTTCTTCGCCGACCTCGAAGGGATCGTCAACAACTTCACCTGGACCGGCAAGGACGCGATGGCCGAGGCGAACGTCTTCGGCATCGCCCTGGAGGTGCCGGACGCCGAGCTGGGGCCCGATCCGACGATCGGCGTCTGGGCGCGGGTCAGCCTCCACCAGGACGGTCAGCTGATCTCGGTGGACCGGGGCGCCCACCCGTCCCTGACCGCCTACTTCAACGCCGAGGAGGTCAAGGACGCCTACAACACCGGCGAGCCGGCCGACGACTGGGCGAAGTACCGCGAGCCCTGGACGGCCGTCCTCCAGCACACCGGCGACTACACCACCGACGCCGCCACCGAGACGCTGAAGCTCGTGCTGCCGGACATCCTGCGCTACGACCGCTCCCGCCCGGCGATCTACCCCAACGGGCGGACGCTGGTCGACGACGTGACCTCCGCCCGGCTGGCCATGGTCTCCGGCGGCAAGGTCACCAGCGACCACATCCCCGCGCACGTCGACCTGCTCCCCGTCTTCCCCCACCTGGGCCACCCGCACCCGGTCGCCTGATCCTCCGGGGCTGCCCGCGCCCACCGGGCAGCCCCGCCACCCCGGCTCCGGACGCGTGTCACGGGGCCGGGCGGGCAGACGCCCCGGCAGACCGGGCGCGCACGGCGCCCGCGGCTGAAGGGGGCCGACGTGGCCGCAGGGGCGCACGGAAGGACGGCGGGCGGGAGACCGGCCGCCGGCGACACGGCGGACCGCGCACTGAGCGGTGCCGGGCGAGCGGGGTTCACGGCCCGGGGCGTCGTCTACGTCCTGGTCGGCTACCTGGCCCTGCGGATCGCCTTCGGCCGGGGCTCCGACGAGGCCGACCGCGAGGGCGCGCTGCGCACGGTGGCGGACGGGCCGTTGGGCCGGACGGTGCTCTGGCTGCTCGTCGCCGGCTTCGCGGGCATGGCGCTCTGGCGGGCCGGATCGGCGGTGGTCGGGCGCGGCAAGGACGGCAAGCCGGGCAAGCGGGCCCTGAACGCCGGCCGGGCGCTCTTCTACGGCGCGGTCTGCTGGGGAACCGCGGCGTTCGCGACGGGCAGGGGCGGACGGTCGAGCAGCGACGACGCCTCCAAGGACTGGACGGCCTCCGCCCTCGGCCTTCCCGCCGGGCGCTACCTGGTCGGCGCGGCGGGCCTGGTGCTCGCCGGTATCGGCGTCGGTATCGCCGTTCGAGCCCTGCGCCGCCGCTTCCTGGACCGACTGGACACGGCGGCGATGGGGCGCCGCACCCGGACGGCCGTCACCGCCTGCGGCGTCGCCGGCAACACCGCGCGCGGCCTCGTCTTCGGGGTCGCCGGCGCTTTCGTCGTCACCGCCGCCGTCCGCTACGACCCGCAGCAGGCCAAGGGCCTCGACGACACCCTTCGCAGCCTCGCCACCACCCCGGCCGGCCCCTGGTTGCTCGCCCCGACCGCCGCCGGCCTGCTGCTCTTCGGCGCCTTCTCCTTCGCCTCCGCACGCTGGCGGCGCCTCTCCTGACGGTGCGCAACGGTACGCACCACCCGCGCCGCCGGTGGGTGAGGGGGAGCCACCCCCTCACCCACCGTGCCGTTCACCAATGCGGCACCCGGTCGCCGTGGTCGGGCGGTGTGCCGCGATACTCCAGCATGAGCAGAATGGCGCAGGTCATCGTGCTGGCGACGTACGCGGACGAGGTGATGGAGCCGCTGACCCGGCCCGACGAGTCGCGCGCCTGGCGCGGCGAGTTCACCCCGCTGGACCTCTTCGTGGGTGGCTGGGTCATCGAGTTCGAGCGCATGCGGCCGCGCTCCGGACTACTGGAGCACCTCGCGTCGCTCCCGTGGCCCAACCCGGCGCAGGTCCAGGTGCTGATCCACGACGAGGAGGACGACTGCTTCGGTCTCTGGATGATCCACGACGGGACGCTGGTCGAGGTGCCGTTGCCGCGGACCCAGCGGTACCACGGCCCGGCGCCCGCGCCCCACGAGTTCCCGCCCAGCCCGGGATACCTCTGGCGGACGGACGTCGGCGGCGAGGTCCCGGCCGGGTTCTCGACCCGCCCGCAGGACCCGCGACCGGCCTGGTAGCGGGTCCTGCGGGCGGGTGCCGGTGCGGGCAGTGACCGCGGCACGGAACAGACTCGGTGCCGGTGACCCGATGAGGAGGAGGACCCTCTTGGAGATGTTCCGTTTCGACCGCGCGGAGAAGGTCGTCGACCGCTTCGACAGTGTGGGTGCCAGCGCGACCCCGGTCGCGGCCGGGGAAGGGGCCGTCCATCTGACCTGTCTGTCTGTCGAGCCCGGGGGGACCATCGGGGCCCATCCGGCCCCGGTGGCGCAGCTGTTCCTGGTGATCGCGGGCGAGGGCTGGGTGGCGGGCGCCGACGGGCTGCGGGTGTCCGTCTCGGCCGGTGACGGCGTCCGGTGGGAGCCGGGCGAGGTGCACACCTCCGGCTCGGCCACCGGCCTGACGGCCCTGGCCGTGGAGGGTCCGTCCCTGGTGCTCTCCGCACCCGGCCCGCGTGAGCCCGGCGCCGTGGCCTGACCCCGAGACGGACCCGGCGGCCACCGGGACCGGTGGCCGCCATGCGCCTGACCGGCTGCCGACCGGACCCGGTCGGCAGCCGGTCAGGCGCCGTCGTAGTAGCGGCGCTCCTCGACGACCGGGTCGACCGCGCGCGAGCCCACCAGACGGCGGCGTCGCAGCGCGCGGGCGTAGACGACCAGGCCGAGCAGACCGGCGACCATCAGGACGACTCCGACGACGTCGAGGTTGACCCCCGACAGGTGCCAGTCGACGGCGAAGGCGAGGATCGCGCCCAGGGCGAACAGGATGATGCAGCCGCCGATACCCATGGCGGTCTCCTTCCCGTGCTGGGGGGCGGCCGGACGCGGCCGCCCCGGGTGAGGTCGTCAGCCGAGCAGTCGGTCCAGGACGGTGCGGTAGTCGCGCATCGCCAGGCGCAGCTGTTCGGTGCGGACTCCCGGCTCCTGGTCCGGGGTGCGGCACTCCTCGCGCAGGTCCGTCAGTCGGCGGCGGACGGCCTCGGCGACCAGGTCGGCGGTGCGGCCCACCAGCTCGTCGGCGGTGGCGGCGGAGCCGGCGGGGTCGTCGACGAAGGCGATCTGGGCGCGTTCCCACTCCGTCCGGGCCTCCTGGACGGCCCGGGCGTCCAACCAGGGGCCGAGGCCGCCGGACGGTCGGCCGGGACCGGTCGGCGCGACGGCCTGCCCGGTCGGCGCGGTCGCCGTGGCCGGTGCGGCCGGTTCCTGCGGCGCGGGGGGCGTCAGGGGCGGCGCCGCCGGGGCGGCGGGGACGGCGGCCGGGGCGGGCGGTTCCGGCTCGCGGACCGCCGGGAACACCTGGAGCGCGGCACCGTCCGGTCGGTCCTCGGCCCGGCCGGACGCGGGTACGGGGGCGGACTCGTGGCCGGCGGCGTGCTTGGGGCCGCCGGACCGGGCGGGCCGTTGCTCCGGCGCGTCGGCGGCCCGGTCGTCCGGACGCGGACCGCTCGGACGCGGTCCGCCCAGGCGCGGTCCGGCGTGGCGCGGGTCGGCGCGGTGGACCCGGCCGTGACCGGTCCGATCGTCGCCGCTCGGGCCGTTTCCGCTGCGGTGCTGCTCGATTCGGGTCATGTCTCCTCCTCGGACTGACGTCGTGCGGATGCCGTTCGAACACCGGCTTCGGGAACACCGGCTTCGGGAACACCGGTCGGGCCGGTGCCGGCCGGTCAGTGCCGGACGGGTACGCCGGTCTGCTCGTCGTGGAGCAGTGCCACGACCAGGTCGCGGGCGGCGATGACGGATCGGCGCAGTTCCTCGCTGTCGGCCCCCGGGTCGTCCAGGGTCCGGCGGGCGTCGCGGTAGGCGGGCACCCGGGTGGCGTGGTCGACGGAGAGCAGCTCCGGACGGTCCTCGCCCGGGTAGCCCAGGTCGGTGAGCAGCGAGTCGAGCAGTCGGGCCGTGCGGACCGCGGACTGGCGTGGATCCTCGACGAACAGGGCCTGCAAGCCGCGCAGTTCGGCCAGGTACCGGTCCCGGTCGGCGGCCTCGACCGGGACGGTCTTCACCCGGCGGCGCAGCGCCACCCGGTCGGTCAGGTCGTGCTCGGCCGCGCGGACGTCGCCGTCGTGGGCGAGGACGGCGCGGTCGTACTCCGGCCCGAACCGCGCGCGCAGCCTGTGCGAGCGCAGCCGGGGAGCCAGGACGGCGAAGAGTGCGGCCGCCGCGACGACCGCGACGACGACGATCTGGAGAGCCATCTCCGCTCCTTTCGGGGGCGGTCCGCCGGTGCGGCCGCCGGGCCCTCGCCTTGCCCGTCCGGCGTCCGGCAAACCCGCGCGGCACCCGGCAGTTGTCCCGCCGTCGGCCGGTGACCCGGCCGGGCGCCCGGCGTGAGGGGGCTCGGCTACGGTGCCCGTGCAGGTGATCGCCTGTGCCCCGGCGGCGGCCCGAAAGGTCATCAACCCATGCGCGTGCTAGGGCGTGTTTGCAAAGTCGCGCCTGGTCCGACGCGACTTTGCAAACACGTCCTGGCGGAGTCGACCTCGGACGGGGTCGTGGAACGCCGCTTCGCCCTCGGCGAGGTCCCGGGCGTCCTCTGGTCGCCCGCCGCCGGCGGCGGCCGCCCGCTGGTGCTGCTGGGCCACGGGGGTGGCGGGCACAGCCGGGCGCCGGTCCTGGCGGCGCGCGCCCGCCGCCTGGTGACGGCGTACGGCTTCGCGGTCGCGGCCGTGGACGCGCCCGGGCACGGCGACCGGCCGCGCAGCGCGGGGGACGCGTGGTTCGCGGCGGAGATCGGGGCGCTGCTGGCGGCGGGCGAGCCGCTCAGCCAGGGGATCGCCGCGCACACGGCCGCCCTGGCGGCGCGGGCGGTGCCGGAGTGGCGGGCCGTCCTGGACGCGGTCCGCGCACTCGAACCGGTGGTCGCCGGGCACCCGGTGGGCTACTGGGGCCTGTCCCTGGGGACGGCGATCGGCCTGCCGCTCCTCGCGGCGGAACCGCGGATCGCCGCCGCCGTGCTGGGCCTGGCGGGCGACGACTCGCTGACCGCCCCGGCGGCCCGGGTGACAGTCCCGGTCCGGTTCCTGTTGCAGTGGGACGACCGACTGGTCCGCCGCGAGGCCGGTCTCGCGCTGTTCGACGCACTCGGCTCCCGGGAGAAGACGCTGCACGCCAACCCCGGCGGGCACGGGGGTGTGCCAGCGGCGGAGGGGGAGCAGGCGGAGCGGTTCCTCGCGGGCCACCTCCGCGCGCCCGGGCCGGCCTCCTGAGCCGGCCGGCCCCTCGTTCCCCGGGTGCCGGGCAGCGGAGGCGGTACGGGAGAGTGGGGGTGGAGCAGGACCGGACCGGACAGGACCGGAACCCACCGGAGCGGGAGAGGGATGACGATGGAACAGCAGCAGCCCGAGCGCGGGCTCGTCGTGGTGAGCGAGAACGGCGTCGGCCGGTACGGGCAGCGGGTCCGGGCCGGCCGTCACGAGCTGACGGCCGACGAGCCGGGGCCGGTCGGCGAGGACAGCGGGCCGAACCCCTACGACCTGCTGCTGGCCGCGCTCGGCAGCTGCACCTCGATGACGGTGCGGATGTACGCCGAGCGCAAGGGCTGGCCGCTGGAGAAGGTGACGGTCGCGCTGCGCCACGAGCGGGTGCACGCGAAGGACTGCGCGGAGTGCGAGAGCGGGCACGGGCTCGTCGACCGCATCACCCGGGAGATCCGGCTGGACGGCGCCCTCGACGGCGAGCAGCGGCGGCGCCTGCTGGAGATCGCCGAGAAGTGCCCGGTGCACCGGACGCTGACCGCCGGGGTCGTGGTCAGCACCACCGAGGTACCGCCAGAGGCCTGACCGGCCTGACCGGCCTGACCGGGCACCCCACCGGGGCCAGGGCACCCGCCGCCCGTCACGTCCGCCGGACGCCCGCCAGGTCGGCCTCGCCCCGGACCAGGGCCCCGGCCTGGTCCGGGGTCAGCGGCCGGGCGAAGAGGTAGCCCTGGCCGAGCGGGCACCCCATGGCGGCGAGCAGGTCGCGCTGTTCGGTGTTCTCGATGCCCTCGGCGATGACCTGGACGCCGAGCGTGTCCGCGATCCTGGTGATGCCCTCGACCAGCGCGTACTGCTGCTGCGACATCCCGAGCCCGTCGATGAAGGACTTGTCGATCTTCAGGATGGAGATCGGGAACTCCCGCAGGTAGGAGAGCGAGGAGTACCCGGTGCCGAAGTCGTCGATCGCGATGCCCAGGCCCAGCTCGGCCAGCGTGCGCATGTCGGTGTGCACGCGCTCGTCGCGGCGCATCAGGACCGATTCCGTGAGCTCCAGCACCAGCCCGTTGGGGTCGATGCCGGAGGCCCGGATCGCGCCCCGCACGACGTCGACGAAGCCGGCGTCCCGGAACTGCCGGGCCGACACGTTCACGTTGACCCGCAGCGGGGGCCGTCCGGCGGCGCGGCGGGCGTCGGCGCTCAGCCGTTGCCAGGCGGCGGCCTCGTGCGCGGCGCGTTCCAGGACCCAGGCGCCGAGCGGCACGATCTGGCCGCTCTCCTCCGCGAGCGCGATGAACTCGTCCGGGAGGACCATGCCGCGCCGGTCGTGCGGCCAGCGGACCAGTGCTTCGAAGGCGACCAGGTCGCCCGTCGCGAGGTCGACGATCGGCTGGTAGTACAGCTTGAACGCCGACTCGGCGATCGCGGAGTCCAGGTTCTCGTTCAGCTCGTGCCGCTCCACCAGTCCGGCCTGCAGGGCGGGCTGGTAGTGGCACCACTGGCGCTTGCCGGCCGACTTCGCCGAGTACAGCGCCAGGTCGGCGTGGGTGAGCAGCTCCGCCGCGTCCACACTGTCCTCCGTGGTCGCCACGCCGACGCTCGCCGTCACCCGGACGGCGCCCGCGCTCAGTTTGAACGGTTCGACGAACGCGGCCAGCACGCTGTCGGCGATCGCGCCGACGTCCGACGGCCGCACCGCGTCCTCCACCAGCACCGCGAACTCGTCGCCGCCGAGCCGGGCCGCCGTGTCGGAGGTGCGCAGCGCGGTGGAGACCCGCAGCGAGACGGCGACCAGCAGTTCGTCGCCGACCGCGTGGCCCTGGGTGTCGTTGACCACCTTGAAGTCGTCCAGGTCGATGAAGAGGACGCCGGTGACCGCGCCGCTGCGCTCGCCCCGGGAGAGCGCGTGGCCGACCCGGTCCTGGAAGAGCACCCGGTTGGCCAGGCCGGTGAGGGAGTCGTGGAAGGCCCGGTGGGTGAGCTCGCGCTCCATCTGCCGCTGCTCGGTGACGTCGCGCAGGGTGAGCACCAGGCCGCCGACGGTCGGATCCCCGCGCAGGTCGTTGCAGCGGACCTCGGCCTCGATGGGGGTCCGGTCCTGGCGCAGCAGGCGCCAGTGCTCGCGCTGCGGCTCGCGGCCGTCGCCGGAGCGTGTGCCGTCCGGGCCCCGCATCCGGGCCAGCGCGCTGCCGACGGCGCGGCTGTCCTCGGGCGGGACGAGGTCGGTGATCAGGATGCCGTCCAGGTCGGAGTAGCCGAGCACGCGCTCGGCGGAGGAGGACGCGTAGCGGACGCCGTCGTCGGAGTTGAGGATCAGGATGACGTCGCTGGCGCTCTGCACCAGGGTGCGGAAGTAGGCCTCGCTGTTGCGGCGGTTGATCTCCTGGCTCAGCATGACGCGTTCGACGGCCAGGGCGGCCTGGGCGGCCAGGATCTCCAGCGAACTCCAGAGGCTGGTCAGTTCCTGTTCGGTGCCGGTGACGATGAGGGCGCCGATCAGCGGGTCGCCGGAGGGGCGCTCGGCCAGGGTGAGCGGGCAGAGCAGCGCGGAGGGCATGCCGTCGAAGCGCACGGCGAGATCGGTTTCGATGTCCTCGACGGGGATTAACCGGGTCTCCCGGACGGCCGCCAGGGCCAGCACCTCGTCCGAGTCGGAGCCGTCGCGCAGGTGGTGCTGGGCGGGGCCGCGTTCGGCGTGCCGGATGTGCAGGACGCCGGCCTCGCTGACCGCGAGCAGGGCGACGTGCCCGGGCTCGGTGGGCATCAGGGTGGAGGCGGCGCTCTGCACGGCGTCGGCGACCTCCTCGACGCTGACGGCCGCGGTGAGCGAGGCGCCGGCCTCGCGCAGGGCCCGTTCGCGGGTGATGGCCTCCCGCCGGGCGCTCACCACGAGCGCGAGGCGGGCGAGCACCAGCAGGAAGAGCAGCGCGGAGAAGGCGCCGATCACTCCGGCGTTGTGGGTGTTGCCGTTGATCGACTCGACGATCAGGATCGTCGGCGCGACCAGGGAGGCGGCGGCGAGCAGGGCGAGCCGGCCGCGGCCGAGGTCCACCTGTTGACTGGGGACTGGTTTGGTGAGCTCGACCATCGAGGGGTGCAGGGCGGCCGCGCCCCAGGCGGTGTAGAAGGCCGCCCAGCCGAGGTCGACCGGGGTGCCGATGTGCCAGTTGCCGTGCAGCAGGATCAGCCCGTACAGGATGTCGGAGATCAGCAGGCCGATGGTCCCGACGGTCAGCAGTTGGAGGGCCCGGCTGCTGCCGCCGCGTGGCACCAGCAGGCGCAGCAGCAGGGCGAGGACCACCACGTCGCCCAGCGGGTAGGCGATCGACACGGCCTTCTGGAACCAGCTGAGGTCCGGGTTCCGGGCGTAGGGGAGGATCAGGTAGATCCACGCGAGCAGCGCCAGGCCCATGGTGAGGATGAGGGCGTCCAGCAGGCTGGCGCGGTCCTGATGGGCCGTCCGCCAGCGGATGAAGCCCAGGACGCCCGCCGCGTACAGCAGGTACTCGGCGAGGTAGAAGCCGTCGGCCACCGAGGGGAAGGGGCTGCCCAGGTGCAGGAACTGCATCTGGACCACCTGGACGACCTCGCCGGCGGTGAAGCTGAGGTTGGCGAGTGCGAGCAGGTACCAGAACAGCCGGTGTGCGGGGCGGTTGAGGTGCACACCGATCACGATGGCCGCGACGCCGCCGAGGCCGATGCCGGTCCACCAGATGATCCGCTGGGTCGGGTTGCTGTAGTAGATGCAGGTGAACAGCACCATCCACGACAGGTAACAGACCATCAGGCGTTGTCGCCGACGTGTCAAGGAGGCTACCTCCTCCGCGACATCACCGCGCAGGTCCGGCGGTGACTTCGGGTGGGGTGGGTCCTGCGGTGCGCAGGTCCGCTCGATCTGCTCGGGGTTCTGCTCGGAGTCGGCTCGGACCCCTGGGAGTGGGGTTCGGGAATCGGGAGTTGGGCTCGGGTCCGCCGCGGAGGCGTTGTACGGGACCTCCGGACGGGGGTGCCCGCGGCTTCCGGGCAGCGGCCTCGGGCGTCCGGCGGCTTGCGGCCGGACGTTCGAAATAGGCCTTGAGTGCGTATAGTCGGAAATGTCGCACCTCCCAGCATTCTGCCGCCAACGCACGAGGTCAAGCCGGTGGACGATGCAGTCGACAGCGCACAGGGCGCACGTTCGGATGTGAGTTCCGGACGTCACGCCGTGGTGCGGAACGAAGACGGTCAGTACGCGATCTGGCCCGGTGGCACCGTGCCGGGTGGCTGGCACACGGTGTTCGGGCCCGCCTCCCGCGAGGAGTGCCGGGCCCGTGTCGAGCGCGAGTGGCGCTGGGGCGGGCTCGGACTGCCCGGACCGGGCGGAGCCGGGCGCGGCCCGGCCCGGGCCGGGTTCTCGGACACCGTGCACGGGCTGTTCCGGGCCCGGGCCGCGCACGACCCGGACGCGATCGCGCTGCTCACCGAGGACGGCGAGCTCAGTTACCGCGAGCTCGACCGGCGCAGCGACCGGCTGGCCGGCGTGCTGCGGGCCCGGGGCATCGGGCCGGAGCGGGTGGTCCCGGTCTGCCTGGAACGCGGGGCGGACCTGGTGACGGCCTGGCTCGGCGTGCTCAAGGCCGGCGCGGCGTTCCTGCCGCTGGACCCGGCCCACCCGCAGCGGCGGCTCGCCCGGCTCGTGGAGGACTGCCGGGCCGAGGTGGTGGTCGCGGCGCACGGGCTGCGGTTCACCGGGGTCCCGGTGCTCGGGGTCGACGAACGGGCGGATCCGGACCCGACGCCGGAGCCGCCACCCGGCGCGGCTGCGGGTACGGGCGCGGACCCGGACCCGGGCGCGGACCCGGAGCCGGACCCGACGGCCGACGCCGCCGCGCCCGACGACCTCGCCTACCTGATCTACACCTCCGGCACCACCGGGACCCCCAAGGGCGTGCCGGTCACCCACCGTTCGCTGGTGTTCACGCTGGACCGGGTGATCCGCGCCTACGCGCTCACACCGCGTGACCGGGTGCTCCAGCTCGCCGCGCTGGGCTTCGACACCTCGCTGGAGCAGGTCTTCGCCACCCTGCTGAGCGGCGCGACGCTCGTCCTCGGCGGTTCGCGGACCTGGGCGCCGACCGAACTGGTGCACCGGATGCGCGAGCTCAAGCTGACCGTCGCCGACCTCACGCCCGCCTACTGGCACCACGTGCTCGCGCTGCTCCCCGAGGGCGGTCCGGCCCCCGAGGGCCTGCGGCTGATCGTGGTCGGCGGGGACACCGTGCACACCGACGACTGCCGGGACTGCCTGGCGCGGCTGCCCGGGGTCCGGCTGGTCAACGCCTACGGGGTGACCGAGGCGGCCGTCACGTCCACGCTCTGCGAGATCACCCCGGCGGTGCTGGGGCCGACGGGCGGGGTCGGGCTCGGCGCGGCCCCCGTCCCGATCGGCAAGCCGCTGCCGGGGGTGCGCCTGCACCTGCTGGACGCCCGCCTCAGCCCGGTCCGGCCCGGCGAGAAGGGCGAGATCTACCTGGGCGGCCCCGGCCTCGCCCGCGGCTACTGGCGGGCGCCCGGACTCACCGCGGAGGCCTTCCTGCCCGACCCCTACGCGCCCGTCCCCGGCGAGCGGATGTACCGCACCGGTGACGCCGGCCGCTGGCGGGCCGACGGCCAGTTGGAGATCCTCGGCCGCTTCGACGACCAGGTGAAGGTGCGCGGCTACCGGGTCGACCCGGCCGAGGTGGAGGCCGTGCTCGCCGCCCACCCGGACGTGCGGCAGGCCCGGGTCGCCGCCGACGGCAGCTCCGACGGCGCGCACGTGCTGACCGCCTACTACACGCTCGCCGGGCGGGAGGGCTCCGGTGCCCAGGCGCGGCGGGCCCAGATCCGGGAGTACCTCGCCGAGCGGCTGCCGGACTTCATGGTCCCGGCCGACTTCGTGCTCCTCGACAGCATGCCGCTCACCACCGCCGGCAAGATCGACCGGCGCGGGCTGCCGCGGACCGCGCCGCAGCTCCAGCGGCGCGCGCGGGGCGACGGCGACGGCAGCGTCGAGGCCCGGGGCGCCGAGACCCGGGCCGAGGTGGCCGACCGCGCCCGGCGCGGCACGGGCGTCCTGCTCGGCGGCAGCGGCAGCACGATCGAACTCGCCGTCGCCCACCTCTGGTCCGAGCTGCTCGGCGTCGAGGAGGTCGGCCCGACCGACGACTTCTTCGCCCTCGGCGGCAACTCGCTGCTCGCCATGGAGATGCTGGCCCGGGCCCGGATCATGTTCGGCATCGACGTCACCCGGATCCGCTCCCTCACCCGCTCCCTGCTGCGCGACGCCACCCTGCGGGCCTTCGCGACCGCCACCCAGGCCGCGCGCTCCGGCGGCAACGGCTTCGGCGAGGCGGCCGTCGACTGGCGGGCCGAGGCCGAACTCGGCACCCCCGTCCGGCAGTCCTGGCGTCCCGCGCCCTCGCGCGCCGAGCCGGCCGAGATCCTGCTCACCGGCGCCACCGGGTTCTGCGGCGCCCACCTGCTCGACGCCCTGCTGGACACCACCCGGGCGCGCGTCCACTGCCTGGTCCGGGCCCCCGACGAGGAGCACGCCCTGGAGCGGATCCGCGGCGCCCAGCAGCGGTACCTGGGGCAGGACGTACTGGACAGCCGGGTGGTCCCGCTGGTCGGGGACCTCGCCGAACCGCTGCTCGGGCTGTCCCAGCACCGCTTCCAGTCGCTCGCCGAGAGCCTGGACGCGATCCACCACCTCGGCGGACAGGTCAACTTCATCTACCCCTACCACCAGCTGCGCGGCCCCAACGTCGGCGGCACCCGGGAGATCGTCCGGCTGGCCGGGCACTCGCGGGGCATCCCGGTGCACTACCTCTCCACGCTCGCCGTGCTCGCCGGCTTCGGCCCGGCCGGCGTCGGCGAGGTGACCGAACGGACGCCGCTGGCCCACCCGGAGCGGCTCGCGGTCGGCTACGTGGAGAGCAAGTGGGTCGCCGAGCAACTGCTGCACAACGCGGCGGCGGCCGGCCTGCCGGTCACCGTGCTGCGGACGAACGACGTCACCGGGGACCTCGCCACCGGGGTGATGAACACCGGGACGGAGATCTGCGCGCTGATCAAGTACATGGCGGACAGCGGGAGTTGCCCGGACGTCCGGCTGCTGCTCGACTTCGTCCCGGCCGACCGGTTCAGCCGGGCCGTGGCGCACATCGCCCGCCACGCGCCCGCGATCGGCGAGGTCTACCACGTGACCTCGCCGCGCCCGGCCGTCCTCGCCGACCTCGCCGACCGGCTGCGGGCGCGCGGCCACCGGGTGGACCGGGTCCCGTACAAGGCCTGGGTGGAGGACCTGGTCCGGTTCGCCGCCGGGCACCCCACCCACCCGATGACCCCGTTCGTGCCGCTCTTCGTGGACCGCAGTCCGGGCACCGACCTGTCCATCAGCGAGATGTACTTCCGTCCGACGTTCCCGCTGTTCGACCGGGCCAACACCGAGCAGGCGCTGGTGGGCAGCGGGATCGACCTGCCGGCGGTGGACGACGCGTTACTCGACCGCTACCTGGAGCAGTTGACGGCGGAGGGCTTCCTGTCGGCCCCGGTCGGGGTGGTCCGCCGGTGAGCGGGCCGGGCACGGCCGGCGGAGGCGGCTCGGCGGGCGCGGTGTTCGAGCGGCTGGACGTGCGCCGGGCGCCGGGGGACGGCCCGGTGGCGTTCGGCGCGGAGCTCGGGGCGGACGTGCTGCTGGCGGCCTACCACCGCGGACTCTTCCCGATGCCCGCCGCCGACGACTACGCCAGCGCCTTCAACGAGGCCCGGTTCGAGGAGGCGGTGGCGGCGGGGGAGGTGGTGTTGCTGCCCGGCGCCGACGACGACCCGTACGCGCTCGCCTGGTGGTCGCCCGACCCCCGCGCGGTGATCGCCCCGGGCGGGGTGCGCGTCGGGAGCCGGCTCGCCCGCCGGCTGCGGAACGGCGCGCGGTGGCACACCAGTGCCGACCGGGCCTTCCCACAGGTCCTCGCGGCCTGCGCGGAGGGGCGCCGACCGGCCTGGCTCACCCCGGAGTTGCACGCCTCGCTGCTCGAACTGCGGGAGCGCGGGGCGGCCCACAGCGCCGAGGTCTGGGAGGGCGAGGAGCTGATCGGCGGGGTCTTCGGGGTCGGGGCCGGGCCGGTGCTCAGCCTCGACTCGATGTTCCACCGCCGCTCCGACGCCGGCCGGGTCGCCGTCGCCGACCTCGCCGCCCGCTTCGCCGCGGCCGGCGGACGCCTGCTGGACGCCCAGTGGGACACGCCCCACGTCCGCGCCCTCGGAGCCGGCCTCGTCCCGCGCGAACGCTACCTCGCCGAACTCGCGGCGCCGGCGGACATCGGCCCGCTCGCCACCGAGACGCTCCCGGCGGCCCGGCTGGGCTGAGCCGTGCCCCGCCGGCCGGCCCGTCCGCCGGTCATCGGGCCGGTCGTCAGGTCGGTCGTCAGGTCGGTCGTCCGGTGGTACCGCTCACGCGGTCGGACCGGCGTCGCCGGGCTGTTCCTGGTGTCGGGTCAGGAGCTCGGTCAACCGGGCCACCTCGCGGTCCACCACCACGTGCTTGTCGTCCACGAACGGCAGCAGGACCTTCCGGCCGCCCGCGAGGTGCGCGTAGGTGAGGAACCGCGGTGCGCCCCGGCCCAGGTGGGCGTTCGGGTTGGGCTGCTTGCGGATCGCCTCGATGTCGGCCCAGGCCAGCCGCCGGCGCCGGACCATCCCGCGGACCTTGATGCCCTCCGCGGTGACCACGGTCGCGGCCTGCGCGGCCGACAGGACCAGGAGCAGGCAGAGCCCCAGGATCACCAGGGTGCCGGCGCCCTTCGTCCCGGAGGAGAACTCCTTGTCGGCCCAGAGCGGGAGCAGGGCCCCGCCCGACAGCAGCAGGATGGTGAACGCGAAGCCCCCGATCCGCGTGCTCGCCACCCGGTACTCGTGCGGAAGTCCCAGACTCTCGGTACTCATGCAGCCCACCCCTGACGAAGGTCATCCCCGGTAATCGACCGGTTTCGCAGTGTAGGGGCGCGGGGCGTCCGCCGACAGGGGATCGGCCCGATCGGGCCGTCCGGCCCGGTCCGGCCCGGCGTTCGAACAGCGCGGCCCCGCACGGGAGTTCCGTGCGGGGCCGGTCGGGCTCGGTGGCCGGGCGTCAGTACGGCTGGACGAGGACGTGGGCGGCGCCGGGGATGCCCACCTTCAGCAGCTCGTCCTCCTCGGGGGTGGTCGGCGTGCCGGTCTCCTGCTTCAGGACCGCCCGCGAGAGGGCCTGCACCCACATCGCGCGCGGCCGGCGGCGCTCCTCCCAGGCGGCGAGCGCGGCGGCGACGTCGGTGGCCGGGTCCTCGACGGCGTCCAGGCTCTGGGCCAGCACCAGCGCGTCCTCGACCGCCATCGCCGCGCCCTGCGCCAGGTGCGGGGTGCTCGCGTGCGCGGCGTCGCCGGCCAGCACCACCCGGCCGACGTGCCACGGCTCCTCCACGCCGACCTGCGAGATCCGCGAGTAGACCACCGCGGCCGGGTCGGTGACCAGCGCCAGCGCCTCGGCGACCGGACCGCCGAAGCCGGCCAGCCGCTCGGCCAGCTGCTCGTGGGCGCGCTCCGGGTCCGGGCGGAAGTCCTCCGGCTCGGCGAACACCGAGCCCAGGTACATCAGCTCGTCGGTGATCGGGGTCAGCAGGGCCTTCGCCCGGAGGTTCCCGGTGGACATCACCACGCCCCGCACCTCGGGAGAGCGCGGCAGCGTCACCCGCCAGTTGGCGAAGCCGGTGTACTCCGGCGCGTACGCCTCGCCGTACAGGCGGCGGCGCAGCGGCGAGCCGATGCCGTCGAAGCCGACCACCAGGTCGTACCGGTCCTGGTGACCGTCGCTCAGCGTGACGTCCACGCCCGCGCCGTCGTCGCTCAGGTCGGCGATCGTGGTGCCGAAGCGGAGCGTGGCACCGGCCGCGGTGGCGGCGCCGCTCAGCACCTCGGCCAGGGCGGGGCGCGGTATGCCGTTGTTGGACGGGGCGTCGCCCATCCGCGGCTGCGGGATCTTGGCGAGAACGGCGCCGGACGGGTCGCAGATGGTCAGCACCTCCCACTCGAAGCCGGCGGCCAGGCAGGCGTCCAGCACGCCGATCTCGCGCATCACGTGCAGCGCGTTGGAGGGCTGGATGATGCCGACGCCGAGCGCCTCCAGGCCGTCGCGCAACTCGGCCACGTCGACCCGGTGGCCGCGCCGGGTGAGCGCGGTGGCCAGGGTCAGGCCGCCGATGCCGCCGCCGTGGATCAGTACGCGCAGGGGTGAGGTCATGACGGTGGTTCTCCCAAAGGGGTCGGAACGGTCGGGGCGGGGCGGGCCGGGTCAGCCGACGGGCGAGGCCCGGACGGCGGAGAGGTCCATCAGGTGGTCGACCAGGGCCAGCAGCAGGTCACGTCCGAAACCGCGCTCGCGGACGTCGCCGAGCAGCATCGGCACCTGCGGGTCGAGGTCGAGGGCGGCCCGGATCTCGTCCGGTGACCGGGTGTTGTGCCCGTGGAAGCAGTTGATCGCGACCACGAACGGGATGCCCCGGCTCTCGAAGAAGTCGATCGAGGCGAAGCTGGTGTCCAGCCGGCGGGTGTCGGCGATGACGATGCCGCCGAGCGCGCCGTTCACCAGGTCGTTCCACATGAACCAGAAGCGCTCCTGCCCGGGCGTGCCGAACAGGTAGACCACCAGGTCGGGGCTGACGGTGATCCGCCCGAAGTCCAGCGCGACGGTGGTGGTGTCCTTGCTGTCCACGCCGGACAGGTCGTCCACGCCCACGCTGGCGCGGGTCAGGTACTCCTCGGTGCGCAGCGGCGCGACCTCGCTGACCGAGCCGACCAGGGTGGTCTTGCCGACGCCGAAACCGCCCGCGATGAGGATCTTCACGGCGGAGGGCGCGGCGGTGCTGCCGGAGGCGGAGGAGGGGGGAAGGGGTGCGGTCGGTGCCATGGTTCAGAGTCTCCGGAGTCCTTCGCGAACGGCCGTGAGCAGGCCGAGGTCCACGCCCCCGCCGGCCCGGGCCACCGACAGCGGGGCCCGGGCCAGCAGCAGGCCCTGGGAGATCAGGTCGCCCAGGAGGATCTTGGTGACCGAGATCGGCAGGTTCAGGGCGGCCGCCACCTCGGCGACGGCGGCCGGCTGCCGACAGCGGTCCAGGATCATCCGGTGCTCGGGCTGGAGCCCGCGCGGGCCCGACCGGGAGGAGCCCCGGGCCAGGACGGCGCGGGCCTCGTCCGTGACGGTGGTCAGCACCGTGATCATGGTGAGGTCGTCGCGCTCGGGCGCGGTGCGGCCGCGGGTGATGGTGTACGGGCGCACCATCGTGCCGGAACCGTCGACCTCGTCCTCGTCGGGCACCTCGCTCCAGTGCGGCGTCACCGGGGCATCAACCCCGGTTCCTGGCCGCGAAGGCGTCGAAGTCGCTGCGCACCGGCGTGCTCAGCTTCTGGCCGACCTGCTGGACCAGCGTGTGCATGGCCACCGACATCACCTCGGCGTCCACCTCCTGGGAGGCGACGACGGCCAGGTGGGTGCCCTGCGCGGCGGCGATGATGAACAGCCAGACCTCGGAGAGCTCGACGATCACCTGGTGCACCGGCCCGCCGTCGAACAGCTGGCCGACGCCCCGGGCGAGGCTCTGCTGACCGGTGGCGACGGCGGCCAGCCGCTCGGCGTCGGCCCGCTCGATGGTGCGGGAGTGGCTGACGACCAGGCCGTCGTCGGAGAGCAGCACGGCGTTTCTGGTCCCGGCCACCGAGTCGACGAGTCCGTCCAGCAGCCAGTCCAGGTCCTGGTGGGTGGCGATCGTACGGTTCATGACTGGTCATCCGTCCTAGTGGTTCGGGGGTCCGCGGCGGGGAGGGCCCAGGGGGACGGGCCGGGCGCGGGAGTCGGGGAGCCGGGGGCGCCGGTGGGGGGCGCCGGGTGGGGGCCGGGGTCGGTGAAGACGCTCTGCCGGGGGAGGTGGACCTCGCCGGAGTCCTGACCGCGGGCCACCCGGGACTGCCGCTGGAAGGCGCCGATCGCCGCGCCCGAGCGGCGCGGGGGGCGCTGGAACACGCTCGCCGACCCGATCGGCGTGCCGAAGGATCCCGGCATGCCCGGCGCACCGGTGACGCGCTCGGCGACGGCCTCCGGCGGCGGTGGCGGCACCCGCAGCTCGGCGGCCAGGCTGGCCTGACGGACCCGCTGCGGCAGCGGCGCCTGCCCGCCGGCCGGCTCGCTGAGCGGCACCGTGGAGGCGTACTCGCGCCGTTCGGCGAGGCGGTAGTGGTCGGCCGGGCGGTACTGCTCGTCGGCGTACGGGGCCTCGGCCGGCGAGACCGTGGCGTACGCGATGTCCGGGTAGGCGGGCGTGGGCGCCTCCTGGGCCTGGGTGCCCTGCGTGCCCTGCGTGCCCTGGGTGCCCTGGGCGTCCGGGGAGTCGTGGGCCGGTCCGGTCGGTGCGTCGTACCCGGCGGTGCCGGCGGCCGACGGGTCGTAGGAGCCGGTGCGGGCGTCCCCGCCGTACCCGTCCGTCCCGTACCCGGTGGTCCCGTACCCGTCCGCCCCGCGGGCGTCCGGGGCGTACTCCGTGGTCGGGTACCCGGCCGTCGGGTACCCGTCCGTGCGGTACCCGGTGGTGCCGTACTCGGCCCCGCCGTGGCTGTCCGCGGCGTGGCCGTCCGCGCCGTACCCGCCGGTGCCGTACCCCTCGCCGGGGTAGCCGGCCGAGCCGTCGGCCGGGGAGCTGTGCTCGACCGGCTGCTCGGCCGACGGCGGCTGGATGTACTCGACGTGCGCGAACGCCTCGGCCGGGCTCGGCACGGCGGCCGAGGAGACCAGCACGGTCTCCGGCGGCTCGATCGCCGGCGGCGCCGTCGCGACCGCCGTCGCCACGGTGGCCTCCGGGTCCGTCGGCGCGCCGTGCTCCTGGCCCGCGGTGAGGGCGGTCAGCCCCGTCTTGCGGGTGCGCCGGGCGAGCGGGATCGGCTCGACCGGGGTGGCGTCCGGCAGCCCGGCGTCGCCGTCGATGACCAGCTCGTCGGGCACGAGCACGACCACCCGCGTCCCGCCGAAGGCCGACGGCCGGAACTCGATCTTCAGATTGGAGTTGGCGGCGAGCCGGGAGACCACGTAGAAGCCGAGACGGACGTCGTCCGCCCGGGCCAGCACGTCCATCCGGGGCGGACGGCTCATCAGCTCGTTGGCCGCGTCGTACTGCTCCGGGTCCATGCCGAGGCCGCGGTCCTCGATCTCCACCGCGAGCCCGCGGCCGACCATCGCGGCCCGGACCTCGACCGGCGTCGGCGGCTTGGAGAAGCTCGCCGCGTTCTCCATCAGCTCGGCGATCACGTGGGCGACCGGGCCGACCGCGCGCTCGTTGAGCCACGGGTGGCCCTCGACGTCGAGCATGATGCGCCGGTAGTCCTGCACCTCGCCCTGCGCGGCCCGGAGCACGTCCAGCAGCGGGACGGGCTTGCGCCAGCGCCGCTGGGGCTGGCCGCCGGCCAGGATGACCAGGTTCTCCTCGTAGCGGCGCAGGCGGGCGGTCAGGTGGTCGAGGTCGAACAGGCCCTCCAGCACCTCCGGGTCCTCGTGCTTGCGCTCCAGCTCGTCCAGCTTGCGCAGCTGCTGACCGATCAGCAGCTGGGTCCGGCGGGCGATGCGCTGCAACAGCCGCTCGAAGCCGCGGTGCTGGTCGGCCTGGCGGACGGAGGTCTCCAGCGCGGAGGTGCGGGCCAGGTTGAGCGCCTGGCCGAGGCGGGACAGCTCGTCGCTGCCGTTGCCGTGCGGGTCCGCGGTGATCGCCCGGCTCTCGGCCTCGACGTCGACCTGCTCGCCCCGCGAGAGCCGCTCCACCACCTCGGGCAGTGTCCGCTCCAGCTCCTGGGCCTGGGTGTGCAGTTCCTTGATCCGGCGGCGCAGCGAGCGGGTCAGCCGCCAGCTGGTGAGGATCACCGCGACGACCGCGATCAGGCCGATGACGGTGGTCAGCACGAAGGCGGTGAGCAGGGAGAGGAACGAGCCCTTGCCGACCTCGACGATGCCGTCGGTGCGGGTCTCGATCGCCTTCACCAGCTGCGGGTTGAGCTGGTCGAGCGCCTGGCGCCACTGGTCCTGGGAGGCCGGGAGCTTGACGGCCCCGCTGGGATCCGCCGGGGTGGCCCGGAGCAGGGACTGCTCCACGGCGGTCTTGGCCTGCCACGCCTGGCCGGCCATGACGTCCTGCCAGGCGCCCGCCTCGGCGGCCGGGACGTACGGCACGACCTGTACGGCGAAGAGGTGCTCCTGGGCGCCGATCGACTGCTGGACCAGCTGGTAGTCGGCGGCGGTGAGCTTGCCGGACGGCCAGCCGCGGGCCAGCACCGCGTCCTCGCGGGCCAGCATCTCCTTGGCCCAGAAGGCGTTCACCAGGGTCTTGGAGATCCAGGTGACCTCGCCGTTGTCGACGTGGCTCAGCGCGGTGAACAGCCGCAGGTCGACGGCGATCAGGTCGGTGTAGTAGGCGAAGGCGGCCTGCTGGTCGACGGCGGCGCGGTCGATCGCGGCCCGCTGCTCCGTCAGCTTGCCCATCGCCTGCCGCGCCTCGGCGACCGCGTCGCGCACCTCGGTGGGCGCGCTGTCGGCGGTCTCGCCGGAGAGAGCCTGGAACTGCCGCACCGCGTCGTCGGTCAGCTGGCGCTGGCGGCGCAGCGCGTCGGTGACGCTGCCGGGCCGGGCGAGCGCCTCGGCGCTGAGCCGGCGCTCCTCCTGGAGGTTGTAGTAGACGTGGTTGGACGGCTGCCCGGCCTTCTGGGCCAGCAGGCCCTGAGCCGCCTGGCGCTGGAAGTCGAGGAAGGTCTGGCCGCTGGTGACCGCCCAGAGGGCGGCGAGGGCGAGACTGGGGACGACGGCCAGGACGAGCAGCGCCGTCCGCAGGGACAGGCGCGGACGCCTGCGGGGGGACTTCGGCGTCGGGGGCCGCCGATTCGCACGCGCGCGCAGAGCTGACTCCTTGGGACTGGCGGCCGGCCTGGTGGGGTCGAACCGTCCGGGGGCACGAGCTTTTGACGAAGCGATACTAGTCATACGGTGTGATAGGAGTGAAAAGCCGTTCGCTGCCTGGACGGTGTGCGCACACAGCCTTAACACACCGTCATCGAGCAGTTAATGATCGGTGAACGAAGGAGCCTTGCGGGGCAAGGCCGGTGCCGGTTTCCGTGGCGGGTCGTCAAAGGACCGTGATCGTGTGCGGAGCGTGCTCCCCGGCTGCCCTTCCGGTTGCCCTCCCGGTCGCGGGCCACGACCGGGAGGGCGGGCTCCGGGGGCCGGTCGGCCCCAGGTCCCCACCGGCGGGAGGTCGTCGCCGGCGCCGGACTTCGTGGTGTAGACCACCAGGTCGCTGCCGGCGGCCGCGCCGAAGAACGTCCGGTCGTCCGGACGGTGGGCACCGATCGTGTCGGCGCCCACCGTCGCCCCCGTCAGGGGGCCGTCGGTGGCCCCGATTTCGTCTTTCGATCATCCGTTGGTAGTTTCTTACCTGTCGGCGGGACGAGATCGCGGAAGTGATCGAAGACCAGGCCGGTCAGGCGTCGGTGGTGCAGTGGTAGCACGCCCGCTTTCAGCGGGAAGGGTTCGTTCGATTCGGGCCCGGCGCTCGGTTGGGCAGGGGCGGGAGTCGTCATCGACTCCCGCCCCTGTCGTCGTCCCCCGGGCCCGAGGCCCGCGCCACGGCGACGAGGAACAGTCCGCAGGCGGTGACCAGCAGCCAGCCCGGCCGTGACGCACCGGCCAGACCGTCCGGCGCCACCCCCGTCACCAGACCTCCCGCCACCGCGATGCCGATCGCCGCGCCGACCTGACGCGCGGTGGAGGTGATCGCCCCGGCCACACCGGCCCGGTCCGCCGGCAGACCGCCGACCGCGGTGTTGGTGATCGGCGCGTTGGCGAATCCGAAGCCGACCCCGATGAGCAGGTAGGCCGCCAGGAACAGGGCGACGCCGGTGTCCCGCCCGAGACCCACCAGGCAGAGACCGCCGGCGGCGATGAACCCGCCGGCCAGCAGCAGCGGCCGGCGCGGCCCGAGCCGTGCCACCAGGGCGCCGGACCACGGCGCGCAGACGGTCGCCCCGAGTGCCATCGGCAGGGTCGCCGCCCCCGTCTCCAGCGCCGTCCAGCCGCGGGCGTGCTGGAGGTAGAGCGTGTTGAGCAGCAGGCTCACGTTCAGCGCGACGAACAGCGCCACGGCGCCCAGGGCCGCCAGCGCGAACGGCGCCCGGCGGAAGAGGCCGAGGTCCATCAGCGGTTCGGGCCGGCGCCGCTCGACCCGGACGAAGCCCGCCGAGGCCAGCACCGCCGCGGCGCAGCCGGCGAGCGCCGCGGGCGAGGTCCACCCGATCCGGGGCGCCTCGATCAGGACGGCGACGGCGCTGCCCAGGGCCAGCACGAGCAGCGACTGGCCGGGCAGGTCGAGCCGTCGGGCGCGCCGTCCGTACGACTCCGGCACGAACACCGCGACCAGGACGAGGGCGGCGAGGACGACCGGCGCGTTGATCCAGAACACCGAACGCCAGCCGAACGCCGCGATCAGGGCCCCGCCGGTGACCGGCCCCGCCGCCATGCTGAGCCCGAAGACGGACGCCCAGACGCCGATCGCCCGGGCCCGCTCCCGGGGATCGGGCATCGCGCTCACCACGATCGCCAGGGCGACGGGACTGAGCATCGAGGCCCCGACACCCTGGGCGGCCCGGGCCGCGACGAGCAAGCCGGGCGACGGGGCCAGCGCGCAGGCGAGCGAGGCGAGGCCGAACACGGTCAGCCCGCACCGGAAGACGCGCCGCCGTCCGAAGCGGTCCGCGAGGGCGCCGGCGGAGATCAGCAGGCCGGCCAGGACCACCGTGTAGGCGTCCACCACCCATTCCAGGCCCCCGGTGCCGACGCCCAGCCCGCGTCCGATCGCGGGCAGGCCGACGTTGACGATGGTGGTGTCCAGGCCGACCAGGAACATGCTCAGCGCGCAGACGGCCAGCACCGTCCATCGTCGGCGGGTGCTCAACGCGGGGCGATCAGCCAGGATTGTCGTGGTCACGGGCCCACCTTCGGTTCGGTATCGTCTGCGGCCCCATGCTCGGACCGGGTGGCAGCACCGGCCCAGGAACTTTGCGAAGACTGCAAAACCGACCCGGCCCACCCGAGGGGCCGGATGGACCGGAGGCACCCCATGCACCGCACCGACCCGGTGGACCCCGGCGACCCGGTGGACCTCGTCGCAGCCGCGGACACCGATGTCGAGGGGATCCTGGCCGGCATCGGCCCGCGGCTGCGGGCCCTGCGGCGCGCCCGCGGGCTCACCCTGGAGGCGCTGGCCGGGGCGACCGGGATCTCGGTGAGCACCCTGTCGCGCCTGGAGTCGGGCAAGCGGCGCCCGACCCTCGAACTGCTGATCCCGCTCGCGCGCACGCACCGCGTCGCCCTGGACCAGCTGGTCGCGGCACCGGCCACCGGTGACCCGCGACTCCACCTGACGCCACGTCACAAGGAGCGGGGCAACGTCCTGGTCCCCCTGACGCAGTACCCGGGCCGGGTCCAGGTCTTCAAGCAGGTGCTCGCCCACCGGGAGCCCAAGCTGGTGACCCACGGCGGCTACGAGTGGCTCTACGTGCTCGCCGGCGAGCTGCGCCTCATCCTCGGCGCGCGCGAATTCACCCTCCGGCCGGGCGAGGTGGCCGAGTTCGACACCGTCGAGCCGCACTGGTTCGGCCCGGCCGGTGCGCACGCGGTGGAGATCCTGCACCTGTTCGGCCCGCACGGCGACCAGGCCGTGGTCCGCACCGGCCCGTCCGTACCGGGTGCGTCGGAGCTCGGTTCGTCCGTACCGGGTTCGTCCGTGCCTGAGCCGTTCGTGCCCGGTACGTCCGTGCCTGACCCGTCCGTGCCTGACCCGTTCGCGCCCGGCACGGACGCGCCCGGCGGTTCCGGGTGTGCCCCGGCCCGGTTCGGACCGGGTCCGGCTAGATGCCGAAGGCCGCGGCCCAGCGGACCGTCCCCGCCGGCAGCGGGTACCGCTCGTCCAGGCTCAGTGCCATCCACGCCTCGTCGGGCGCGTCGACGCCGAGGACCACCCCGTGCGCCGAGGCGCGGACGAAGCCGAACCGCGGGTAGTAGGACGGGTGCCCGAGCAGCACGACGAAGCGCTCGCCGCCGCGCCGGGCCGCGTCGAGCACGGCCAGGATCGCGGCGGAGCCGGCGCCGGAGCGCTGGTGGTCCGGGTGCACCGAGACCGGGCCCATGGCGAGCGCCGGAACGTCGCCGATGAACGCGCGGCTCAGCACCACATGGCCGACCGGGGTGCCGGCCGGGTCGGTGGAGACGAAGGAGAGGCCGTCGATCCAGCCCTCGTCGGTGCGGAGCACGGCGAGCAGGTCGGCCTCCGCCGGCCGGCCGAACGCCGCGCGGGTGAGGGCCTGGACGGCCGGGACGTCGGAGTCGGTCTCGGGGCGGGTGAGCCAGGAGGAAGGGGAGGAGGACATGGGAAACCCTTGGATGAGGGGCCCGGCGCACCGCCGCGGCGCCCCGCGGGGCGGGGAGCGGAGACGGTCAGGCCAGGGCCCGGGGGAGGAGAACGGTCGTCCGGGCGCCGCGCAGCACAGGCGCGGCCGTCGTCACCGTGGCCACCGTTCCACCTCCTTCGTCCCGTTCGTCGTCCTGGGTCCGGTACGGACCGGTCGAACGTAGCACGGGCGGCCGGGCGGCCGCCCCCGGTTTCCCGGCGGAGCCGGCCGGGGTGAGCCCCGTCCGTCGGCCCGCGTCAATGGCGACCGACCGGCAAATAATTTCCGGTCGACCCGTCGAATGGCGGTCTGTCCAGTTTTGCGAGGCGGCAAAAATCTTCCGGTTGACAGTCGTCGCAGCATATTGAATTCTTTCAATCACCGGGGCGGCGCGCAGCTCCCCGGTCCTCTTGCCAGTGACTCCGGGGGCTTACGGGGCAAGTGGTGCAGGGAACACTGGATCAAGCCGGCGGTCGGCCGACCGAGTCCGACCCGTTCGGACGGACTACCGTACGCGGTTTCCACGAGTACGCCTGATCACCCGGAATTGACGATGCCGATAAAGGTCCGCGCTTGGGCCTGGTATTACCGTACCGAAATTCAACAAGGAATCTGGCGTGCACTCATACATGAACATCAAGAAGTCCGCGCGCATCAGCCACGACTTCTGGGAGGTCACCGCCGAGGCCGGGATGTTCGACATCGTGGTGTCCGGCCTCGGTGACGGACGGCACCGGACGCTGGCGGACGGCCACGAGTTCGTGAACATGTCCTCGTACTCCTACCTCGGCCTGGACACCCACCCGCGGATCGTGCGGGCGGCCGCCGACGCGGTGCTCGCCGAAGGGGCGCTCAACAGCTCGACCTCGCGGATGCGGATCCGGTTCGGCTCGCTGCGGGACGCGGAGACGGCGCTCTCCGAGCTCTTCGACGTCGAGGCGGTGACGGTGGCCTCCTGCGCCGCCGCGGCCTGGGCGAGCCTGCCGCTGCTGGCCTCCGGGCTGCTGACGGACGGCGTGCCGCCGCTGATGGTCTTCGACAAGAACGCGCACTTCTGTCTCAACGCGATGAAGCCGGCGGTGGCCGACGAGGCCGAGATCGCCACCATCGCCCACAACGACGTGGACGCGCTGGAGGACCTCTGCCGCAAGCACCCGCAGGTCGCCTACGTCGCCGACGGCGTCTACAGCACCGGCGGGGCGGCGCCGATCCCCGAACTGCTGCGCCTCCAGGAGAAGTACGGGCTCTTCCTGTTCTTCGACGAGGCGCACGGGGTCTCCACCGTCGGTGAGCGCGGCCGGGGCGCGGTGCTGGAGGCGATGGCGGCGAACGGCGGCATGAACGACCGCACGCTGATCATCACCTCGCTCAACAAGGGCTTCGGCGCCTCCGGCGGGGCGATCTTCCTGGGCCGCAACGGCTCGCCGCAGCGCCGCGACACCGCGCTGCGCAACGGCGGCCCGCTGATGTGGTCGCAGCGCATCAACACCGCCGGCCTGGGCGCGATCATGGCCTCCGCGGAACTGCACGACTCCCCGGAGCTCAAGGAGCTCCAGCAGAAGCTCCAGGACAACATCACGCTCTTCGACTCCCTGGTGGAGACCTCCTTCAACGGCGACGGACTGCCGATCCGCTTCGTGGACATCGGTTCCGAGGACGCGACCATCCGGCTCGCCGGGTCGCTGCTGCGGCGCGGCTACTACACCTCGCCGATCTTCTTCCCGGTGATCGGCCGGGGCAAGGCCGGGCTGCGCCTGATGCTGCGCGCCAACATGGCCGAGGCCGAGATCCGCGACTTCTGCGGTGCGCTGAACGACGGCCTGAGCGCCGAGGCGGCGCGCGAGCCGGGGCAGGAGCAGCCCCGATGACGGCCCTGCGTTCGCACATCGACTCCTCCGCCGAGGTGTTCCGGCGCAATGCCGCGGCCTTCGACGAGAAGCGGCAGGTCATCGCCCGGGCCCGGGCCGCCGCGATCGCCGGCGGGGACGAGCGCTCGCGCCGGCGCCACACCGACCGCGGGAAGCTGACCGCCCGCCAGCGGGTCTACCAACTCCTGGACCCGGGGACGCCGTTCATGGAACTCGGCCAGCTGGCCGGGCACGAGGTCTACGACGAGCACGTGCCCTCGGCCGCGCTGGTCACCGGCATCGGCATGGTGAGCGGCCGCCCGGTGGTGGTCTTCGCCAACGACGCCACGGTCAAGGGCGGCAGCTACTTCCCGCTGACCGTGGAGAAGCAGCTCCGGGCCCAGCTGGTGGCCCGGGAGAACGGTCTGCCCTGCATCTACCTGGTGGACTCCGGCGGCGTCTACCTGCCGCTCCAGGAGCAGCTGTTCCCCGGCGAGTACCACCTCGGTCGGATGTTCCGGAACATCGCCGAGATGTCGGCCCTCGGCCTGCCGCAGATCGCCGCCGTGATGGGCAGCTGCACGGCCGGTGGCGCGTACATCCCCTCGATGTGCGACGAGACGGTGATCGTGCGCGGTACCGGCACGGTCTTCCTGGGCGGCCCGCAGCTGGTGCGCGCCGCCACCGGAGAGGTCGTGGACGCCGAGACGCTGGGCGGCGCCGACCTGCACACCCGGGTCAGCGGGGTGGCCGACCACCTCGCCGAGAGCGACGAGCACGCGCTGGCGATCATCCGGGAGATCATGGCGCGGGACGGCCGCCCGGCCCTCGCCCCGCCGCCGGAGACCCCGCGCCCGCCGCTGTACGACCCGGCGGAGCTGCCCGGCATCGTCAGTGCCAGCCTGCGCGAGCACATCCCGGCCCGGGAGATCCTGGCCCGGCTGCTGGACGGCAGCGAACTCGCCGAGTACCGGGCGCGGTTCGGCCCGACCATCGTGTGCGGCACCGGGCACATCGGCGGCTACCCGGTGGGCGTGGTGATCAACGACGGGGTGCTGTTCCCGGAGAGCGCCCAGAAGGCCGCCAACTTCATCGAGCTCTGCACCCAGCGCGACATCCCGCTGCTGTTCCTGCACAACATCAACGGGTTCATGGTCGGCGCCGAGTACGAGGCCGACGGCATCGCCAAGCACGGCGCCAAGCTGGTCAACGCGGTGTCCACGGCCAAGGTCCCCAAGTTCAGCCTGGTGATCGGCGGCAGTTACGGCGCCGGCAACCTCGCCATGTGCGGGCGCTCGATGGGGCCGCGGCTGATGGCCATGTGGCCGAGCGCCAAGTCCACCGTGGTCGGCGCCGAGCAGACCGCGACGGTGATGGCGCTGATCCGCAGCGACCAGCTCGCCAAGGAGGGCAAGGTCCTCTCCCCCGAGGAGGAGGAGTCGATCCGGCGCCCCATCATCGAGACGTACGAGCGCCAGTCCCACCCGCTGTACTACGCCGCCCGGATGTGGGTGGACGCCGTGGTGGACCCGACCGAGACCCGTGAGTGGCTGGCGCTCTGCCTGGCCATGTCGGCCGACGCCCCCAAGCAGGAGACGCGCTTCGGCGTGTTCAGGATGTGATGACGGAAATGATCAAGCGTGTCCTGATCGCCAACCGCGGCGAGATCGCCCGGCGGATCGCCCGCACCTGCCGCCGGCTCGGCGTCGAGTACGTGGCCGTCCACTCGGACGCCGACCGCGCCTCGGCCCACCTGGCGGGCGCCGTCGAACGGGTCCGGATCGGTCCCGCCCCGGCCGCCGAGAGCTACCTCGACGTCGCCGCGCTGGTCGACGCCGCCGTCCGGACCGGCTGCGACGCCGTCCACCCCGGCTACGGGTTCCTCTCCGAGCACCCGGGCTTCGCGGCGGCGGTCGCCGAGGCCGGGCTGGTCTGGGTCGGCCCGGACGCCGCGACGATCACCGCGATGGGCGACAAGTCGACCGCCCGCGCGCTGATGGCCGCCGCCGGCGTCCCCGTCCTGCCCGGCTCCGGGACGGCCACCGAGTCGGAGCGGGAGATCCTGGCCGACGCCGAGCGGATCGGCTACCCGGTCATCCTGAAGCCCGTCGCCGGCGGTGGCGGCAAGGGCATGCAGGTGGTCCGCGCCGCCGCCGAGCTGCCCGCGGCGGTGGCCGAGGCGGTCCGCCTGGGCCGCAGCAACTTCGGCGACGGCCGACTGCTCGTCGAGCGGTACGTGGAGCGGCCCCGCCACATCGAGGTGCAGGTCTTCGGGGACGGGCACGGGAACGTGGTGCACCTCTTCGAGCGCGAGTGCTCGCTGCAGCGCCGCCACCAGAAGATCGTCGAGGAGGCCCCGGCCGCCAACCTTCCCGAGGCCGTCCGGGCGGAGCTGCTGGAGGCGGCCGTCCGGGGCGCCCGGTCGCTCGACTACGTCAACGCCGGCACCTTCGAGTTCATCCTGGACGCGACGGACCGCTGCTACTTCCTGGAGGTCAACACCCGGCTCCAGGTGGAGCACCCGGTCACCGAGGAGATCACCGGCGTCGACCTGGTGGAGTGGCAGCTGAGAGTCGCCGACGGCCAGCGGCTGCCGCTCGAACAGCACGAGATCACCGCCACCGGCCACGCCGTCGAGGTACGCGTCTACGCCGAGGACCCGGCCGACGGATTCCGGCCCGCGCCGGGCCGGGCGGCCGCGGTCCGCTGGCCGGCCGGGGTCCGGGTGGAGGCGGCGTTCGACGACACCGGGTCGGGGTACGGCGGGGCCGTGCCCGACGCCGCGGGTCCGGTCCTCGACGGCGGTGCCGTCGGCGGTGGCTTCGAGAGCGGTGGCTTCGACGGCGGTGGCTTCGGTGCCGCCGTCTTCGGTGGCGGCGCCGAGGTGCCGGCCTTCTACGACCCGATGTTCGCCAAGCTGATCGCCCACGGCCCGGACCGCCCGAGCGCGCTGCGCCGGCTGCTCCCCGCCGTCCGCGACACCGCCCTGCCCGGGCTGACCACCAACCTCGGCTTCCTCACCGAACTCCTCCAGGCGCCCGCCGTGGTCGCCGGGCGGATGGACACCCACCTGGTGGACACCCTGGTGGCCACCCCGGCCGGGCGGCCGGGGCCGGGCGAGCCGTCCGGGCCCGCCGACCGCGACGACCGCGTCCTGGCCGCCGCGGCCTGCGCGGCGGCGATGCAGCTCCCGCCCGTCGGCGAGGCCCCCGCCTCGCCGTGGTTCGGCGCCGTCGGACCGTTCGACCGCCACCGGCTGGACCCGGTCGCGCCGTTCGGCCGGGTCGTCCTGCGCCACGGACGGCGGACGGTGCGGGCCGGACTGGCCGGGCGCCGCGGCGGCGCCGTCGACGTCCAGGTGGAGTCCACGCCGTTCACCGTCACCGCGGCCGCCGTGCCGGGGCACCCGGGACTGTTCCGGGGCACCGTCGGCGACCGGCGGTGGACCGGCCTGCGCAGCCCCGCCGGCTGGGAGCTCTCCGTCGACGGGCACCGGGTGGCGCTGGCCGCCCAGAGCTTCGCCGAGGGCGGCTCAGGGGCCGCCGACAACGCCGTGAAGTCGCTGATGCCGGGCACGGTGGTCGGACTGCTCTGCGAGGTCGGCGACCGGGTCGAGGAGGGGGACGCCCTCGTCATCGTCGAGGCGATGAAGATGGAGAACCGCATCCTCGCGCCCTTCTCGGGCGTCGTCACCGGGATCCGGTGCGCCGTGCGCGACCTGGTCGCGACCGAGCAGGTGCTGGTCGAGCTGGAGGCCGACCCCGAAGCCGCCTGAGCCCGGCCCCGCCGGTTCCCCCGGCCCCGGCGCCGCCCACCCGGCGCGACCCCGCCCACCCCTTCGTCCGATCGTCCGATCCACCCCCGCACCACGCACGCAAGGAGCCCTCGTATGCCCGCAGGACCCACCCCCCCGAAGCTGCTGCTGGTCGGCGGGGTACGGGCGGTTCCGCTCGGCCTCGACATGGCGAAGCTCGCCCTGGACCAGGCCCACGCGCGCGGGCTGCGGACCCACCTGACCAATCAGGAGGCCGTCCTCGCCGCCACCCCCGGGGTGGTCGAACAGGCCGACGCCGTCTCGGCGGTGGACTTCGCCACCCCCGGCGAGGCCGCCGCCTGGGCCCGCGACCGGGCCGCCGGGGGCGAGCGCTTCGACGCCGTCCTCGCCCTCCAGGAGATGGCCCAGGTGGCCGCCGCCGAGACCGCCGAGGCCCTGGGCCTGCCGGGCAACCCGGCCGACGCCGTCCGGCGGGTGCGCACCAAGGACGACTGCCGGACGGCACTGGCCGCCGCCGGCTTCCGGCAGCCCGCCGTCCGGCTCTGCGCCGACGCCTCGGAGGCGGCGGGCTTCCTGGCCGGCTCCACCGGGCCGTGGATCGTCAAGCCCCGTGACGCGATGGGCAGTACGGGCGTGAGTCGGATCACCGGACCGGACGGGCTGCCGGCGGCGATCGCCCTGCTCCCCGGACAGGCCCCCTTCCTGGTCGAGGAGTTCGTCCAGGGCGCGGAGTACAGCGTGGAGGGCCTCTTCCTCGGTGGCGAGCCGGTCGTCCTCGCGGTGACCGAGAAGGAGAAGGTGGAGCCGCCGTTCTTCGTCGAGGTCGGCCACATCCTCCCGGCCGAACTCCCGGACGCGCGGCGCGAGGAGATCGAGCGTCAGGTCAAGGCGGCGCTCGCCGTCCTGGGTCTGCGCACCGGCGCCTTCCACGTCGAGCTCTGGCTGAGCCCGGACGGCATCGTCCTCGGTGAGGTGCACGGCAGGTTCGGCGGCGACTGGATCCACCGGATGCTCGCCCACGTCGTCCCCGGCCTGGAGCTGTTCGGCCTCATCTACGACGACCTGCTCGGGCTCCCGCGCGCCGAGGCCGCGCCGGTGCCGGTCCGGGCCGCCGCCGCCCGCTACCTCACCCCGCCGCCCGGCCTGGTCACCGCCGTCGAGGGGTGGGCGGAGGCCGCCGGCCACCCGGACGTGCTCCTCGCCGACCTCGCGGTCGCGCCCGGCGGCACCGTCCGCCCGCTGCGCACCTCCGCGGACCGGGCGGGCGTGATCGTGGTCGGCGCCGACACCCCCGACCAGGCCCGCAAGCTCGCCCGCGAGCTCGCCGACTCCGTCCGCTTCACCGTGGAGCCCGTCCGCACGGGGGACTCCGCATGACGCGCACGGACACCCCGACCCGGGCCGCCGGACTGCTGGGCCGGCTGACCGCCACCCTGCTGCCCTCCTCCCGGCAGGGCCGGATCATGGCCGCCGGCACCACCGTGGACGCGGTCGCCAACGGCCTCTACCTGGCCACCGCCACGCTCTACTTCGTCCACTACCTGGACATCTCGGCGGTCGCGGTCGGCACCGCGATCGCCGCGGCCAACATCGCCGGGCTGCTCAGCCCGCTGGTGTTCGGGCCGGTCGCGGACCGGTTCGGCGCGCGGCCGGTCTACGTCGCGCTGACCCTCGTCCGGGGGCTCGGCTTCATCGGGTACGCGCTGGTCGGCAGCTATGCCGGCTATCTCGTCGTCACCTGTCTGACCATCGCCGCCGCCCGGGCCTGCTCGCCGCTGCTCCAGGTGATCGTCGGCGAGTTCGAGGGCGCCGCCGAGCGGACGAAGACGATGGCCTCGCTGCGCGCCATCACCAACATCGGCCTCACCGCCGGCTTCCTGCTGGCCGCCCTGGTGCAGGCCGCGCAGTCCCGGGCGGCCTTCGTCGCGCTCTTCCTGTTCAACGCGGCCGCCTTCGCCGCCGTCGCCCTCGCCGTGGTGCGGGCCGGCCGGGTGGCGGGGTCGGTGGCGCCGGCTCCGGCCGCCGCGACCGCCGAGGCCGGGGCGCCGAGCGGCTCGCCGTACCGGGACCGGCGGTTCCTGCTGGTCACGGCCGCCAACGCGGTGCTGATGCTGCACGACTGCGTGCTGTTCATCCTGCTGCCGCTCTGGGTGGTGGAGCGGGCCGGGCTGCCGGCCAGTGCCAGTTCGGCCCTGCTGGCGATCAACACGGTGCTCACCGTGGTGCTCCAACTCTCGGTGGCCCGCTTCGCCCAGGGGCTGACCAAGGCGCTGCGGATGCTCCGGATCGCCTGCCTCTTCCTGGTGCTGGCCTGCGCGTTCTTCGCCTTCGCCGACGGCCGCGGCAAGGTCCTGGCGCTGGCGGCCGCGGTGGTGGCCGTCGCCCTGCTGACCGTCGGGGAGAACCTGCACGCCGTCTCGCGCTGGGAGATCTCCTACGAGCTGTCGCCGCCGGCGGGCCGCTCCCGCTATCTCTCGCTCTTCAGCACGGGCATGAGCGCGCAGCTGATCGTCGGCCCGTTCCTGGCCACCGGCCTGCTGTTGCCGTCCGGCGCGGTCGGCTGGGTGCTGCTCGCCGCGCTGTTCGCGGGCGCGACCACCGTCACGGTGCTCGCCGGCCGCACCGCGCCGCAGTCGTCGCCGGCCCTCTCCCAGGAGCCGCTGACCGGCTGATGTCACTCTGCGTTGCTTGAACGAGCACAGCCAAGGAAGTACAGTCCCCCTAGAGCGTGTCAAGGGCCACGCGGGCACACCGGGGGGTGGACTCCATGCTGCAGTGCTCAGGCACGATGTTCCCCGGTCTGCTGCGCCGATGTCGGTCGTCCCACTGAACCCAAGCTTCAGCAAAGGGACTTGTCATCGCCGAGCGGGCCGACGGACAACCGGCTCCTCCGGCTCTTCGGGCTGCCCCGAACTTCGACACGTCCCCCCGGGACCGTCATCGTCGAATGCAGGAACAGACCGGAGTGAGTCATGGTGCTGCGCGAGGCACTGAGCATCCCCATCCCTCTCGACCACGAAGAGTCGACCACCGCCGAACTCCCCGGCCTCGCCAGTCTGTTGCGTGACTGGCGGGGTCGGGCCGGGCTGCGCACGGGGCTCGCCAAGCCGCTCCCGCAGATGGTGGTGGCGAGTCGGCTCGGCATGAGCGAGCGCTGGTACCGCGACCTGGAGCGCGGCGGCACGGCCCGGTTCGACCCCAGACTCCTCGCGCTGCTCGCCGACGTGCTGCTGCTCGACGCGGACGAGCGCGCGACCCTCTACCTCTACGCCATGGGCGGCACCCCGTCCGCCGGTCCGGCGCGCCCGGAGGACCTGAAGTCCCTCCAGGCGCTGGTCGACCGCCAGTCGCCGCGACCGGCCTTCCTCGCCGACCGTGCCTGGACCATCGTCGGCCACAACCGCGCCGCCGCCGAGTGGTTCCCCTGGATGCGCCACCCCGGGGCCAACTTCGCCCACTGGGTGCTGACCGCCCCGGAGGCCCGCGAGCAGGTCACCGACTGGACGTGGCAGGCCCGGATGACCCTGGCCATGATCCGCTTCGCGCTGGCCCGCTATCCGGGTGACGAGGCGGTGGTCGGCCTGCTCACCGACGTCCTGCGCGACCCGCTCTGCCGCCGGCTCTGGGCGGGCCGGGCCTGCGTGGTCGCCAACCGGGACGGGGACCGCTTCGGGCTGCGGCTGCCGCACCTCTCGCCCGAACCGATCGAGACCGTCGCCCAGGTCCTGACCCCCGGTGGCCGGCCGGACCTCAGCTTCGTGGTGCTGGGCCCGCCGCCCGGGGTCTGACGCCTGGGGTCTGACGGCCGGGGTTCGCATGTCCGGGGTTCGCGCGGCCGGGGTTCGTCCGAGCGGGGCCTGCCGGCGTGGGCGGGCCGGGTGTCGGACCGGCCGGGTTTCAGTGGAAGCGCGCCACGAACCGGCGCTGCCAGGGCGTCTCGACGGCGTGCCGGTGGTAGTGCTCCCGCACGTAGGCCACCGCCTCGGTGGCGGGCACTCCGTCGAGCACGGCCAGGCAGGCCAGCGCGGTGCCCGTCCGGCCGCGCCCGCCGGCGCAGGCCAGTTCGACCCGCTCGGACGCCGACCGCTCCCAGACCTCCCGGAAGGCCGCCGCCGCCTCGGCCCGGTCGACGGGCAGCCGGAAGTCCGGCCAGCGGAGCCAGCGGCTCGCCCAGGGCACGGCCGGCGGCCGGTGGCCCAACAGGTACAGGCCGAAGCCCGGCGGCGGTCCGGGCGGCAGCGGTCGCAGCAGACCGCGCCCCCGGACCAGTCGGCCGGACGGCAGGCGCAGTACCCCGGCGGCGGTGGGGTCCCAGGTGACGGAGGCGGTCATGGGGCGAGCCTACGGTGCGCCCGGCAGGGTCGCGGGCGGGGACGGCCGGGCCCGGCCCGGCGGCCCGCGCCGGTGGGGCGGTGGGCCCGCGCGGTCAGGAGGCCGCGTGCAGCGCGGCCGGGGCGGACAGGCCGGCGCGGTGCGCCAGCGCGGCCGCCTCGCCGCGCGAGGTCACGCCCAACTTGGCCAGGATGTTGGCGACATGGAACTTCACCGTGGACTCGCTGATCAGCAGCGCGGCGGCGATCTCCCGGTTGCGGCGGCCCCGGGTGAGCTGGTCGAGGACGTCCAGCTCCCGGGGGTGCAGGCCCGCCAGCGGGTCCGGACCGTCGGCGCCGGCCGGGGCGGTCAGCGGCAGGTCGACGGTGACGGTGGTGCCCCAGCCGGGGACGGCGTCCACGGTGAGCCGGCCCGCCAGGGCGGTGATCCGGTCCTCGGTCCGGTGCACGGCCAGGGCGTCGGCGCCGAGCAGGCCCGGGCCGTCGTCGCGCACCACGGCCCGCACGCCGTCCGCGACGATCTGCCAGCTGACGTGCATCCGGGTCAGGCCGTCCTGCTCCAGCATGGCGAGCACGGCGGCCCGGACGGCCGCCCGCGCGGTGTGCGCGGTGTCCGTCGGAACGGAGCGTTCGCCCGCCGCCGGGGGCAGCAGGTCGAGCCGGACGGGGCTGTGCCGCAGCAGCGGGCGGAGTTCGTCCGCGAGCCGGGCGAAGGCGGTGGCGGCCGGTTCCTCGCTCAACTCCCGGTCCAGGTCGGCGCCCGCGCGCAGGTTCAGCAGCGCCGTGACGGCCAGCTCGGTGGCGCTGCGGCGGGCGGTGGCGTCGTCCAGGGCGGTGGAGCGCAGCGGCGCCAGGATCGCGGAGAGCGCGGAGGCGTGCGAGCCGCTCAACTCGGCGATCGCGCGGGCCCGGGCGCCGGCGGAGGCCCGCGAGGCGGCGGCGTGCACGGGGGCGGCGTCGACGGCCCGGTGGTGCGCGTGGGTGGTCACCAGCTCCCACACCTGCTGGAGGACGGCGAGCGGTCGGGCGGGCAGCCGGTCGTCGCCCGGCCGCACGAGGACGAGCAGCGCGCCGTTGCTGCCGGCCGGGGCGGCGGAGACCGCGACGGCCGGCCTCGTCCGGCCCGCCAGGACGGCCTCGCCCTGCCACGGCCGGCCGGGCGCCACCGCCTCGGCCAGCCGGGCCAGTTCCAGGCCGGTGATCCGCCCGGCCAGCTCGGTCGGGCCGACGGAGTTGGTCGGTGAGTGCGTGCAGACGCCGCTGAGCTGGGCGATCGCGGTGTGCGGGACGAGATCGGCGAGCAGCCGGGAGAAGCGCGGCAGGAGGTTCGGCCGGGGTGCCCGGAGGATCTCCACGGCCTGGGCGAGTACGTCCTCGGGGCGTTCCCAGCCGCGTCGGCGGTGCTCGGCGTCGCCGTCCGCGGCCCCGGTGGTCCGGTCGTCCGGCGTGCCGTCCACCGTCTCGCTCACCACGCCGGCCACCACGCTGCCCCGCCCGCCGACCGGCCAGTCGTCCGTCCCGTCGGCCACCGTGCCGCCCACCGTGCCGCCCACCCCGTCGTCCGCCATGCGCTCCAGCCTAGCCGGGCGGTTCGTGCCCGCGCCCGGCCGTTCGGCCAGGTGGAACCGGCCGGACGGCGGGGCGGTGAGCACGCCGTCCGGCACCAGGCTGGAACCGTCAGACCGACGAACTCCCCGACCAGTGAAGGACAGTGGGACTCCCATGACGAAGGCCATCGGCTTCTCCGCATTCGGCGGCACCGACGTGCTGCACCCGATCGAGATCGACCTGCCCGCCCCGGGCCCCGGCCGGGTGCGGATCGCCGTCCGGGCGGTGGGCGTGAACCCGGTGGACCACAAGCTGCGCAGCGGCACGCTGACGGACCTGTTCCCGGTGACCTTCCCGCACGTCACCGGCTTCGAGGTGGCGGGCGTGGTGGAGGCCGTCGGCGAGGGGGTGACCCGCTGGACGCCCGGGGACGAGGTGTTCGGCCCGACCGGCGGCGGCGGGTACGCCGAACACGTCCTGGCCGAGGCGGCAGACCTGGCCCGCAAGCCGGCCGCGCTCGGCTGGGAGCAGGCGGCGGCGATCCCGGTGGCGGCGGAGACGTCCTGGCGCGCGCTCGACCTGCTCGGCGTGGAGAGCGGTCACACGCTCCTGGTGCACGGCGCGGCGGGCGGGGTCGGCACGGTCCTGCTGCAGTTCGCCCGCTCGCGCGGAATCCGGGTGATCGGCACCGCGAGCGAGGCCAACCACGCCCGCCTGCGGGAGCTGGGCGCGATCGCGGTGACGTACGGCGACGGACTGGCCGAGCGGGTGCGGGCCGTGGCGCCGGACGGGGTCGACCGGGTGCTGGACGCGGCCGGTCAGGGCGACGTGCTGCCGCTCTCGATCGAGCTGACCGGCGGGGCGCAGCGGGTGCTGACCATCGCCGACTGGGAGGGCGCGGCCACGTACGGCGTGCGCTTCAGCGCCGGCGCGGAGACCGTTCACCAGCACGGCCCCGCGCTGGCCGCCGCGCTCGCGCTGCACGAGGAGGGCACCCTGCGCCTGCCGCTGCACCAGGTGTTCCCGCTGGAGGAGGCGGCGCAGGCACACCGGGTGAGCGAGGGCGGGCACGTCCGGGGGAAGATCGTCCTCACCGTCGGCCGGGGTCGTGGCTGACGCGGGCCCGAGTGCCGAGGGCGAGGCGGAGTCGGCCAGTTCAGTGATCAACTGTGCTGTGGGCAGCCGGATCTGACGACAGGTCGGTAGAGTCCGGTGCCATGACTGATGCGATCGACGTCCCGGGGTCCCCGGGTGTCCCGGAGTCCCCGGGCCTGCCGGGCGCCGGGCGGTTGGCGGGCAAGGTGTGCGTGGTGACGGGCGCGGCGAGCGGGATCGGTCGCGCGGTGGCCGAACGCTTCGCCGGGGAGGGTGCCTCGGTGGTCGCGACCGACCTCGACGCCGACGGCCTGCGGCGGCTGGCGGCCGCGCTGCCGGCGGCCGTCACCACGGTGGTCGGGGACGTCTCCCGCGACGGCGACGCCCGTCGGATGATCGGCGCCGCCGTGGAGCGGCACGGCCGGATCGACGTCCTGGTGGCCAACGCGGGGGTGCTCCCGCTGATGGAGATCACCGAGGCCGACGCCGAGGCCTGGGACCACGTGATGGCCGTCGACGGCCGGGGGATGTTCCTGACCTGCAAGTACGCGATCGAGGCGATGGCCGGGCCCGGCGGCGCCGGTGGCGCGATCGTCTGTGTCTCCTCGATCTCCGGCGAGGCCGGCCAGCGCGGCCAGGCCGTCTACGGGCCCGCCAAGTTCGTCGCCTCCGGCCTGACCAAGCACCTCGCGGTCGAGTGGGCGGACCGCGGCATCCGGGTCAACGCCGTCGCCCCCGGCACCATCACCACCGAGCGCGTCCGGCGCCTGCGGGACGAGCCGGGCGGTCCCGAGTACCTCGCGGCGGTCGAGCGGCGGCACCCGATGGGCCGCCTCGGCGCCCCTGCGGAGGTGGCCGCGGCGGTGCTCTTCCTGGCCTCCGACGACGCCTCCTTCATCACCGGCGCGGTCCTCCCGGTGGACGGCGGCTACCTGGCGCAGTAGGCCGAAGCCCGTCGGACGCCCCGTCACCGCCGCGGCGCCGGGCGGGCCGGTCAGTGCGGCCGGGCCGGGTGCCGCCCCAGTTCGGAGGGCTCCCCGGAGAAGGCGACCTCGCCCCGGTGCAGCACATGGACGACGGCCGCGCCGGCCAGGCCGCGGGGGAGCGACCGCGCGGTGAGGACGACGGCCCGGCCCTCGTCGGCGGCCGTACCGAGCAGGTGCGCGTGCAGTCCGGCGGCGACGGCCGGTGCCAGCCCCCGGTCCGGTTCGTCGAGCAGGAGCAGGCCCGGCCGGGCCGTCAACGCCCGTGCCACGGCGACCAGTTGCTGCTGGCCGCCGGACAGCGTCCCGGCCGGGCGGGGCAGCAGGGCGGTCAGTTCCGGAAAGAGCGCGAGCACCTCGTCGGCGGAGGCCCCGCCGAGGTCGAGGTGCTCGGCCACGGTGAGCGAGGCGAACACCGCCCGCTCGGCCGGCACCAGCGTCAGACCCAGGCGGACCCGCCGGTGGACGCCGAGCGCGGTGACGTCCCGCCCCCGCCAGACCACCCGGCCGGCGGAGAGCCGGACCACCCCGGCCAGGGCGTGCAGCACGCTGGTCCGTCCGGAGCCGTTGCGGCCGAGCAGTACGGTGACGGCGCCGGCCGGGAAGGCGAGGTCCACCCCGTGCAGCGCCTCCAGCGGCCCGTACCGGACGCGGGCGGCGGACAGCGCGGCCTCGACGGTCATCCGGCGCCCACCCCCTCCGCCGCGCCCGGCCCTGTGCCCGCTGCCGTCCCGGCCCCCGTCCCCGGTGCCGTCCCGCCCCAGGCCCGGGCCACCCGGGGGTCGGCGAGCACCGTCGCCGCCGGGCCGTGGGCCACCACCCGGCCGCCGGCCATCGCGTACACGGTGTCGGCCAGCTCACCGACCAGGTCGGGGTCGTGCTCGACCAGCAGCAGCGCCATCCCCCGGTCGGCCAGGCCGCGCAGCACGGAGACCAGCCGGGCGGTCTGGGCCGTGTCGAGGCCGGCCGCCGGTTCGTCCAGCAGCAGGACCCGGGGGTCGCCCGCCAGCGCGCGGGCCAGTTCCACCAGGCGCAGCACCCCGGTGGGCTGGTCGCCGGCCGGCTGCGCCGCGAGGTCCCGGAGGCCGAACAGGGCGAGCGCCCGCGCCGTCGCGTCGTCGACGGCGCGGGCGTCCGGGCGGCGGCCCTGCCGCTGCTCGGCACCGATCCGGACGTTGTCCGCCACCGGGAGGGTCGGGAAGACGGCGATCTGCTGGAAGGTGCGGGCCAGGCCGAGCCGGACCCGGGCGTACGCGGGCAGCCGGGTGACGTCGCGGCCGCCGAGCAGCACCCGCCCGGCGTCCGGGCGGACGGTGCCGGCCAGACAGTCGAACAGGGTGCTCTTGCCGGCGCCGTTCGGGCCGATCAGCGCGGTGATCCGCCCCGGCGGCGCGGTGAGGTCCACCCCGGCGACCGCCTCGATGCCGCCGTAGCGGCGGACCACCCCCCGGGCCGTGAGCCGGGCCCGGTCGGCACCCGCCCGGCTCACCGCCGGGCCTCCCGGGAGTCGGCGGTGCGCCGGGCGGCGATCAGGGCGCGGGCCCGGAGCCCGGCCGGGGTGAGGCGGCCGGGCGGCAGCGGGGCGGCCGGTCCCACCGGGCGGCGCCGGGCCGACCGGGCCGCGACACCGGCGAGCCCGCCCGGCAGCCGGCCGATCGCCGCGGCCAGCAGGCCGACCGCGACCGCCGACACCCCGGCCACCGTCCCCGCGTCCAGGCCGATCAGCAGCGCGGCGGCCAGCACCGCGCCGAGCGCGCTGTCCGCGCCGGCCACCACCACCGCGGCGAACCAGAGCAGCCCGCGCACCGGGTCGAAGGCGGCCGGGTCGAAGGCCCGCCCGGCCAGCCCCATCAGCCCGCCGCCGAGCGCGGCCAGCGCGGCCCCGGCCACGAAGGCGAACAGCTTCAGCCCGGGCACGTTCACGCCCGCCGCGACCGCGCCCGGCTCGTGGTCGCGCATCGCCGTCAGGGCCCGGCCCAGCCGCCCCCGGTGCAGTGCGCGCACCACCAGCAGGCCCAGCCCGAGCAGCAGCAGCTCGGCGAGGTAGAAGGCGCGGTCGCCGGCCAGGAAGGCGGGCCGGTCGAGGGTGAGCCCGGTGGTCGCGTACGGCTGTTGGAAGACGAAGCGGCTCATCGCCGTCCCGACCGCGAAGGTGACCAGCGCCAGCGCCAGCCCCCTGCGCCGGATCGCCGGCCAGCCGGTGAGCAGCCCGAGCGGGGCGGTCGCCAGCACCGCGAACAGCAGCGCGGGCACCGCGGGCAGCGGCGGGACCAGCGGGATCCGCCCGGACATCAGCAGCGCCGTGCCCAGCGCGCCCAGTCCCGCGTACCCGGCCTGGCCGAGCGAGATCTGCCCGCCGTAGCCGGTCACCACCACGATCGAGAGCAGGACCAGGGCCAGCGCGGGGACCAGCAGCGCGCTGCGCAGGTCGTTGTCGCGAAAGCCCATCGGCAGCAGGAGCAGCACCAGGCAGACCGCTCCGGCCGCCCGGCCGCCGCCGGCCCGGCCGTTGGCGCCGAGCGGGGCGCGGTCACCGGACCGCCCGCCGAGCCGCGGCCCGGCCAGCAGGGCGGCGACCAGCAGCGCCACCACGAACAGGTTGGCCTGCACGGCCTGGACCAGCGGCAACAGCTGGCCGGCCGGGCGCAGCCTGGTCAGCTCGGCCTGCGCGATGCCGAGGCCGAGACCGGTCGCCACCGCCACCGGGATGCTGCGCAACCGCGCCGCCACCGCGACCGCCATCGTCTCCATCACCAGCAGCGGCAGCCCGTACGGGTCGAGCAGCAGGTACGGCGCGAGCGCGACGCCGACCAGCCCGGCGGTGAACGAGCCGAACGCCCAGCCCGCCGCCGAGACCCGGTCCGCGTCCACCCCGGCCAGCCGGGCCAGCCGGCGGTCGTCGACGACCGCCCGCAGCTGGAGGCCGAACCGGGTGAAGCGGGTGGTGGCGGCCACCGTCAGGGCGAGCACCAGGATGGCGGCGAGCTGCGCCACCGTGTCGGGGCGCAGGGTGTGCCCGCCGGGCAGCGTGATCGGGGTACCGCCGAACGGGGACGGCGCGCCGTTCAGCGGCGTGGAGCCCCAGAGCAGCACCACCACCCCGATCAGCAGCACGAACACCCCGAGACCGGCCACCATCGTGTCGGCGGTGCCGGCGTCGCGTCGCTGCAGGGGCCGGTACACCAGGAGGTCCAGCAGGACGCCGAGCGCGGGCGCGACCAGCAGCAGGCAGCAGGCCAGGGCCGGCCAGACCGGCCAGTGCCGGACCACCACGAGGTCGCGCAGCAGATAGGCGATGAGCATCGCCTGGGCGCCCTGGGCGAGGTTGAGCACACCGGTGGCGCGGTGGCAGACGACCAGGCCGATGCCGCTGAGGGCCGCCGCGCTGCCGACGGTGAGGCCGGCCAGGGCGAGGTCGACGGTGAGGCCGACGGAGTCGAGGGGGGCGGCGACGGGCACGGGTGGCGCTCCCCTCAGCCGACCGGGTGAGCGGGGCCGGCGGGTTCGCTCGGATCACCCGGATCACCCGGATTACGCGGATCACCCGTAGTACTCGGATCACCGGGACCACCGGGACCACTGGGACCACCGGCCGCACCCGGCTCCCCGGGTGCGGCCGGTTCGCAGATCCGGCAGGGAGTGAGCCCCCGGGCCCGGACGGCGGTGGCGTCCACCGGCTCCGCACCGTGCTCGCCGGTCACCAGCGGGCAGCCGGGCCGGTGGTAGAGCGTGCCCTCGGCGACGGCGAGCAGACCGGTACCGGTCGGGCCGGGCCCGTCGGATCCGTCCGGTCCGCCGGTTCCGGCCGGCCCCTCCGGCCCGTCGGGCTCGACCAGCAGGGCGTAGAGCCGTTCGATCCGCCGGTCCGTCAGGTTCCCCGGGGCGGGCGGGTGCGGCGGCGCCGGGGGCCGACCGGGTGCACGCAGGGCGACCAGCACCAGGCCCGCCACGATGAGCGCCGCACCCGGGACGGTGGCGGAGGCCAGGTAGGGGACCTGCTGCTCGACGAAGTCCTCGCCGGAGACCCCGTACCAGCCCAGGACGCACAGGGCCGCCCCGGCGGCCGTGAGGACCCAGCCGGGCCACTCGCGGGCCCCGCGGGCCGTCCGCACCGCGCGGGCGGCCGCGCGCAGCGGCCCCGGTACGGGCCTGGCGCCCGCCCGGTTCGGGGCGGTATGCGGCTCTTCGCCCCCGGATTGCGATTCGTCCATGGATCCGCCTTGATGGTGTCACGTGCGACATTTCCAGGATCGGCCTGGAACAGCATCCGGAGATCGGCGGACCGCCCCGCGCGGTGCGGCCGAGCGGTCGGCACCGCACCCGGGCGGCGCGGCGGAGTTCGTCGAGAGGAACACCATGCGGGTAAGGCAGAGCGGTACCGGTCGGGGCGGTGGCCCGGTCCTGCGGTCGGCGGGCGCGCTGCTCGCGCTGCTGCTGGTGGGCGCGGTCGCCGGGTGCAGCAGCAGCTCGTCCGGCTCCTCGGCCTCGGGGTCGGCCTCGGTGTCGGTCTCCCTGCCGGGGACGGCCTCGGCCTCGGTGACCGTGAGCACCGGTGCGAGCGCCACCGCGAGCGTGAGTGCCGGTGCCACCGGGCCCGCCGATCCGGCGACCGCGACGAACGAGGTCACCGCGAACTGGGAGAAGTTCTTCGACCCCACCACGCCCATTCCCGAGAAGGCCTCACTGCTCCAGAACGGTGACGTGCTGCTCCCGGTGCTCCAAGGCTTCTCGCAGGACCCACGGGTCGGCCAGGTGAAGGCCAAGGTCACCAACGTGACGTTCACCTCGCCGACCGATGCCACCGTCACCTACGAGCTCTCCCTCCAGGGCACCGTGGTCGAGCCGAGCGCCACCGGCCAGGCCGTCCTCGACAACGGTGTCTGGAAGGTCTCCCGCTCCTCGCTCTGCGGCCTGCTCACCCAGGCCGGCGGCGCGAGCGGCACCCCGATCCCCGGATGCAGCTGACGGCCCCGCCGTCCCGCCGGGCCACCGACGCGCTCGTCCGTCGGCGGCCCGGCCGTCGCGTCCGGCGCCGGCCCCCGGCCCGCCGCGCCGCCGCCCTCGCCGCGCTCCTGGCCCTGCTGCCCGCCGCCGTCACGGCCTGCGGCACCCGACTGCCGGACAGCGCGTTCACCCACCGCCCTGCGGCGGCCGGTACGGGCACGGGCGCCGGGGCCAATCCCGCCTCCGACACCGGCGTCACGGCGACGGAGATCCGGATCGGGATCGTCACCTCGCTCACCAGCCCGGTCGGCAGCGAGGTGTTCAGCGGCCCGCGCTACGGCGCCCAGGCCTTCGTCCAGGCCCTCAACGACCGGGGCGGTCTGCACGGGCGCACCGTCAAGCTGGTCACCTGCGACGACGGCGGCAGCGGCATCGGCAACCAGGACTGCGTGCACCGTCTGATCGACCAGCAGCACGTCTTCGCCTTCGTCTCCGGCAGCGTGCTCGACTACGCCGGAGCGCCGTACGTGAGCGGCAAGGGCGTACCGGACATCGGCGGCCAGCCGATCGGCACGGCCTACGACCGCTGGCCGCACCTGTACGGCATCTACGGCAGCGCGGCGCCGCGCGACGGGCAGGCCGTCGGCTGGAACGGGACGCTCTACCAGACCCCCGAGGTGTTCCGCTTCTTCACCGAGCGGCTGGGCACCACCAGCGCCGCCGTGGTCGCCTACAACCAGGCCGACTCGGCCCGCTACGCCGCCCAGCTGAAGGCCGGGCTGGAGGCGGAGGGCTACCGCGTCCTGACCCAGACGGTCGACTTCGCGCTCCCGAACTTCCAGGCGGTGGCCGCCGCCGTCCGCGCCGACGGCTCCCAGCTGCTCCTCGACGCCATGGACACCCGGGGCAACGCGGCGCTCTGCCGGGCCCTGGACGAGGCCGGGGTGCGGGTCGCGGCCAAGGCGACCAACGTCCAGAACTGGTCGCAGACCGTCGGGACCGACTACCGCGCCTCGCCCGCCTGCCGCGACGCGCTCTGGGCGACCTCCGCCAGCCTCAACTACGAGGACGTGAGCCAGCCGGCGGTCCGGGACTTCCGCGCCGCGATGGCCCGCTACTTCCCCGACCGCGAGCCGCTGCTCTCGGCCTGGGAGCTGGAGGGCTGGGCGGGCGCCCAGTGGCTCACCGACGCGATGGACTCCTGCGCGGCCGAGCTGACCCGGGCCTGTGTCGAGCGGTTCATGAACCGTGCCGAGCCCTACGACGCGCACGGGCTGATCCTGCCCGCCTCGTTCGTCCCGCAGCCCCCGCCGACCGGGCCGACCCGGGCCTGTCTGAACGCCGCCCGCTGGCAGGACACCGCCTACGGGGGCCGGGGCGGCTGGGTCACCCAGGTGGCCTCGATGACGACCACCTGCTTCGAGGTGCCGCAACTGCCCTACCGGCCCTGACGGCCGGCCGTGAGCCCGTGAGCCCGTGAGCCGGGTGGCCGTCACGGCCGGCCTCAGCCGAGCCGCTCCACCGCGACGATCGCCGCGTCGTCGTCCAGCCGCCCGCCCGCGTGGGCCAGCAGGTCCCGGCGCACGTGCCGCACCAGGGCGTCCGGGCGGTCGGCGGTCCAGGCCGTGACGCGTTCGGTGAGCGGGTAGAACCGCCGCTTGGGGTCGCGGGCCTCGATCACCCCGTCGGTGTAGATCAGCAGCCGGTCGCCGGGCAGGAAGGGGAACTCGTCCACCTCGTAGCCGCCGGGGGCCAGCTCGCCGAGTCCGAGCGGCGGCGCGGGACGGTGCGCGTTCAGCGCGGTGACACCGTCGGCGCGCAGCAGCAGCGGCGGCGGGTGGCCGCAGTCGATCAGACGGATCACCGAGCCGTCGTCCGGGATGTCCAGGATGACGGCGGTGATGAACGACTCGCCGCTGTCGTTGACGTCCGCCCGGCCGGCGCGGCCCGGCTCGCCGTCCAGCCGCTCGCCGCGGGCCTGCTCGTCGAGCTGGGCGAGGCCCCAGCGGACGCTTCCGTCCAGATAGCCGGCGAGTTCGGGGAGGTCGGCGTGCAGATGGGCGGCCGCGCGGAAGGCACCCAGCAGCAGGGCGGCGTCGCCGAGCGAGGCGAGGCCCTTGCCGCGGACGTCGCCGACCAGCAGCCGGGTGCCGCCGGCGGTGCGGGCCGCCGCGTAGAGGTCGCCGCCGACCTGCGCCTCGGCCTCGGCGGCGAGGTAGACGGAGGCGAGGCTCAGCTGCCCGATCCGGTCCGGCAGCGGACGCAGCAGGACGCGCTGGGCCGCCTCGGAGACGGAGCGGACCTGGGCCAGCTCGCGCTCGTGGCGGTCGCGCAGCACCCGCAGGCCGACGATCAGCGCCGAGACGACGACCTGCGCGCCGAGCTGCGTCTCGTGGTTGGGCGTGGTGAGGCCGTCGCGCAGGGCGCCGATGACGGTGAGGGCGGCGAGTGCGAGCACGGCGACCAGGGCGGTGGTCCGCGCGCCCGCGAAGGAGGCGGTGATCGCGGGGGCGACGATCAGCAGCGGTCCGAGGTGGATCGTCGGCGGCGACAGGATGTCGACCACGGTGATCACCACGATCAGCGCGAGCGGGAGCACCGTCAGCGTGTGGCGGCCGGGCCGCCACGACGGGCGGCGGTCACGGGGACGCGGCCGAAGTGGCACCTCTCCTCTGTACACCGTCCGGGTGGTGCCCCGCACCCCGGGCGGGCCCGCGCGGGGCGGTCGGAGGCCGGGCGAGAGGGCGGTCGGGCCGGGTGCCGGGCGGCTCAGTCCTCGGCGCCGTAGCGGGCGAGGTAGCCGGCGAAGCGCGCGACGTCCTCGTCGGACCAGTCGGTGAAGCGGGCGGTGAAGGCGACCCGACGCTGCTCGCTGGCCTCGCGCAGCACGGCCAGCCCGGCCTCGGTGGCGCGCAGGATCTGGCCGCGCTGGTCGTCCGGATCGGTCTCGCGGCGCAGCAGGCCGAGCTTCTCCAGCGCGGTGACCTGGCGGCTGACCGTGGACTTGTCGAGCATGAAGTACGAGGCGACGTCGGCGGCCCGGCAGCCGCCGCGCTCGTTGATCAGGTCGAGGATGCTGTAGGTGACCAGGGAGAGGTCCGGGTGCAGCTGGGAGGCCTTGTGCCGGGCGCGCCGGGCGAAGGCGGTCAGCTCGCGCTGGATGGTGTCGATCGATGTCTCGCGGCCGGGCACGGCGGTCCTACCTCCTCGGTAATTTGTTGCACTATACAACGATATCGGCCACGATCGCGCCCCGCCGCGCCCGGAGGGGCGTCCCGGCACCGGTGGCGCGCCGGGCCCGGGCGGCGGGCCGGGCTCAGTCGGCCCGCGGGCCGTCGGCCGGAACCCCGCCGTGCGCGGCCCCGTCGGCCGCCGCGGCCTGCCAGGCGCGGGCGGCCGCGATCCGGCGGGTCGCACTCGGATGAGTGGCGAACAGTAGCTCAAGCAGTCGCGGCGGGTCGACATCGGAGACGTTGGCCAGTGCCAGTCTGCGCTGCATGGCGATGAACTGCTCGGTGTCCGAGGTCAGTTCGAGGGCGTGCCGATCCGCCCGGGCCTCGATCCGGCGGCTCACCGCGCACTGGACCGGCCCCGACAGGGCGCCCAGCAGGGCCGCGCAGGCCGCCAGCAGCGGCAGTGCGCGCGGATCCGCCGCGTCCGCCGCCCCCGCCGCCGACAGCAGCGGGCCCCAGCCGGTCAGCAGCCCGAGCAGGCAGACCACCGCCGCCGCCCCCACCGCGCCCAGCAGCGTGCCGGTCAGCACGTCCCGGTGCTTCACGTGCCCCAACTCGTGTGCCACCACCAGCTCCACCTCGCGCGGCTCGGCGGTCGACAGCAGTGTGTCGTAGGCGACGATCCGGCGGGTCGCGCCCAGGCCGGACACGTACGCGTTGAGGGCAGAGGTCCGCCGGGAGGCGTCCGCCACCAGGACGTCCCGCACCCGGACGCCGTCCCGGTCGGCGAGCGCCAGCAGGGCCGTGCGCAGCGGACCGGGCGGCATCGGGGTGAAGCGGTTGAAGACCGGCTCCACCACCAGCGGGTAGAGGAAGGAGAGCGCCGCCGTGAGCAGTGCCGCCGCGCCGGCCGCCGGGACCCACCAGTACTCCGGAGAGCGGTCGGTGAGCGCGAACAGTCCGAACGCCACCGGCAGGGCCAGGGCCAGGCCCAGGGCCAGACCGCGCAGCACGTCCACCGCCCAGCCGCCCCAGCCCTGGGTCACCAGCCCGTACCGGGTCCGTACCGTCCGGGCGCCGGCGGCGAACGGCAGCTGCGCCGCCCGGCCGAGGAGGACCAGCACGGCCGCCCCCGCCAGCACCTCGGCCGTCCGCGAGCCGCCGAACAGGCCGCCCGCCGCCGTCACCAGCCCGGCCCCGGCCGCGGTCAGGCCGAGCAGCAGGGTCAGGGCCAGGCCGGCCAGCCGCCCGCCCAGCGCCCACGGCAGCTGGGCACGGCGCAGCGAGCGGCCCCGGGCGCGTTGCTCCGGGGTGAAGTCGGGGGCGGCGGTGCCGGCCCCCGGAGCGGGGATCGCTGATCCCGGGGAGGGGCTGACCGGGTCTGTCATCTGTCGGCTGTCATCCGTCCGTGAGCTGTCGGCCACCGGCTGCCGGCCGCCATCGGTCGGCCGCCACCCACCGTCCGCCCGCCCGGGCGTGGCCGGCGGCTGCCGGGATCAGCATGTCACTCCCGCGCCGGGCCGGTGGCGCCCCGGGTGCCCGCGCTGAGCAGTTGGTGGCCCAGGTCGATCAGGGCCCTCCCGACGGCGAACGCGTCGCCGACGGGCGGGGCCGGCGCGTCGTGCGGGTCGCGGCGGGCGCGGGTGTCGCTGTGCAGCGCGGTGCCGTCGGCGTCGAGCACGGCGTGCACCCGGGTGAGGTCGCCACTCTCGACGATGTGCAGGCTCAGCGGCCACTCCTTGGTGCGGGCGGCCGGCGCCGCTTCGGGCGCCCCCGTGGTGGCGGTCGTCGTCCGCAGGTCGGCGGGGTGCGGCCGGACGGCGGTGCCGTCCGCGCGGACGATCACCACCGGGCAGCTGCCGTGCACCGCGCAGCGGGCGCTCACCGAGCCGAGCAGCGTCCGGGCGAAGGTGCCGCGCCCCCTGCTGCCGAGCACCAGGAGGTCCGCGTCCTCGGCGAGCTCCAGCAGCACCTCGGCCGCGTGTCCCAGGACCAGGCTCTCCTCGATCTCCACCGGCCGGTCCCGGCCGGCCACCTCGTCGACCTCGGCGGTCAGGGTGCGGCGGGCCGCCCGCTCGAACCCGTCGTCCACCATCGGCACCAGCCACCCGTAGAGCGACGGGTACTCCCAGGCCGCCACCGCCTGCACCGCGGCCCCGGTCAGCACCGCCTGGCCGACCGCCCAGCGAAGCGCCGCCTTCGAGGGCGCGGAGCCGTCGATCCCGACCAGGATCCGCCGTCGGCCGCCGCCGTTCGCCACGTCGTCCATGACCCGTCCACCTCGTCACCTCGACCTCGGGAGCGTCCGCCTCGGGGGGCGTCCACCCTCCACGCTGCGCGTCCGCACGCCCGCCGCGCCAGGGACGCGACGGCCCGGTGCGGCGGGCGATTGGGCCGGTCCGTCCCGGCCGCCGGGACGGACGGTAATCCCGCCGGGGCCCCCGGCCCCGCGGCTACGATCGGTCGGGGCCGCCCGGTCCGGTGGGGCGGGCGGTGGACGTGGTGAGCTGTGGCGCGGCTTCCGCGGGCGCCACCTGGGGAGAGGGGAACCGGTATGACAGTCGAACCGTCCACGGCGCAGGAGGCCCGGCGCGTCGAGGGCCTGGTGTCGGCACAGGAGAAGGCGATCACCCTGTTCGCCGAGATCGAGGCGCGCGGCCTGGTGGTGCCCGGGGTGGGCGAGCGCGAGGCGAGCGACCGGATCCGGGACCTCGCCAACGAGCTGTTCGGCACCACCCGGCACTGGCACAAGCGGATCGTCCGTTCCGGCCCGAACACCCTGCTGCCGTACCGGGACAACCCGCCGGACCGGGTCATCGGCGCCGACGACGTGGCCTTCGCCGACTTCGGCCCCGTCTTCGAGGAGTACGAGGCGGACTTCGGCCGCACCTACGTCTTCGGCGACGACCCGCGCAAGCGGCGGCTCCTGGACGACCTCCCGCGCGTCTTCGCCGCCGGCCGGGACTTCTTCGCGGCCCACCCGGAGATCACCGGGCGGCAGCTGTACGCCGAGGTCGAGCGGCTGGCCGCCGAAGCGGGCTGGGAGATCGGCATCTGGCACGCCGGCCACCTCGTCGGCGAGTTCCCGCACGAGACCAACGACGGGGCCAAGGCCGAGTCCTACATCACCCCCGACAACGACAATCCGCTGCGCCGCACCGACCGGTCGGGCCGGGCGTGCCACTGGATCCTGGAGCTCCACTTCGTCGACCGGGAGGGCGGCTTCGGCGGCTTCTACGAACAGCTGCTCGACCTGGCGTGACGGCGGGCGCCGCCGGGCGGCACGGATGTCGCCGGGCGGCGCGCGCGGGCCCGACGTTGTGCGGACGGGGCGAAGGCGATGCGGGGGAGTGGCGTAGGCTGACCGCTCTCGCATCGACCCCGGGGGGACTTCACATGCGCCGAGTCGCGGCCGCCGTCGCACTGTCGCTCGGGCTGATATCCGTGGCCGGGTGCGGGCCGGACGACCCGCCGCCGGGCCGGGCGGCGTCGGCCGGCGACGCGGCCAAGGCGTCGTCCGCCGGCAGCGCGGGCGGTTCCGCCGCGGCCACGCCCTCCGCCGGCCCCTCGACACCCCGCCCCGACGGCAGCATCACGGTGGCGTTCGCCGGGGACGTCCACTTCGAGGGCCGTACCGAGGCCCGGCTCGCGGTGAAGCCCCCCGAGCAGGCGCTCGGCCCGATCTCCGCGACCCTCTCCGACGCCGACCTCGCCGTCCTCAACCTGGAGACCGCGATCACCGACCGGGGCGCCCCCGAGTCGAAGACGTACACCTTCCGCACCTCGCCCAAGGCGCTCACCGCGCTCAAGGACTCCGGCGTCGACGTCGTCTCGATGGCCAACAACCACGCGGTGGACTTCGGCGCGGACGGGCTCGCGGACACCCTCGCCGCCAAGGACTCCTCGCCGATCCCGATCGTCGGCGTCGGCCGCAACGCCAAGGAGGCCTACGCCCCGTACGTCACCACGGTGCGCGGGGTGAAGGTCGCGGTGGTCGCGGCCAGCCAGGTCGAGGACCTGACCAACCAGAAGTGGCGGGCCGGCGCCACCAAGCCGGGCATCGCCTCGGCGCTGGACGCCGCCGCGCTGGTCAAGGCGGTCGGGGAGGCGAAGAAGCAGGCGCCCGTGGTGCTCGTCTACCTGCACTGGGGCGACGAGGGCAAGGCCTGCCCGACCGGCGCGCAGACCGCGATCGCCAAGAAGCTCGCCACCGCCGGGGCCACCGCGGTGGTCGGCACCCACGCCCACACCATGCTCGGCTCGGGCATGCTCGGCTCCACCTACGTCGGGTACGGCTTCGGCAACTTCCTCTGGTACGGCACGTCCAACTACGCCTTCTCGGACGAGACCGGGGTGACGACGCTGACCCTGACCGCCGCCGGCAAGGTCACCGGGGAGACGTTCACGCCCGCCACCGTCGACGGCCAGGGCGTGCCCGTCCCGCAGACCGGGGCCGCCGCCGAGGCCGCCCTCAAGCGCCGCGACGGCCTCCGGGGCTGTACCGGGCTGGCCCCCGTGCCCGGCTCCTCGCGCTGAGGTCCTCCGGATCCCGGGTGGTGAGCGCCTCGGCCACCGGCCGCCCGCTGCCGGCCGACCGGGCGAGCCGCTCGCGGACCTCCCGGGGGGTGCGCGGCCGCCACCCGGGCCCGTAGCAGCACCGGGAATGGAACGTCACCCCCGCGGCGAGCAGGGCGGTCAGCGCCCGCCACCCCGCCCTGTCCCGCCCGCGCGGCACGGCCAGGTCCTGGCCCGCGTCGACCAGGGCGCCACCGCACCGGGCGCACACGTCCCGGCCCGGCGCGCCGTGCCGCTTCACCGACCGCCGGCAGGGCAGGCAGACGAAATGACGCCGTGAAGTCCGGGAGCGCGTACACATGCCGCCCACGGTAGGAGCCCGGCACCCCGTCGGCACCGGGTTTTCCGGACCGCCGCCGGGGGCGGCCCGGAGCCCCGGCGAGGCGTGAGAGGGTCGGGACGGACAGCGAGGTGGTCGCGGGTGCGGAGGAGAACCGGCCGATGACGGAGTGGAAGACGTACGGCCGGCGGCCGGTCTACGAGTCGCCCTGGGTGGAACTCTGGCTCGACGACGTGGAGATCCCCGGGGTCGGGCGGGTCGACCACCACGTGGTGCGGATGCCGAAGGCCTGCACGACGGCGGTGGTCACCGATGACGCGGGACGGTTCCTGCTGCTGTACCGGCACCGGTTCATCACCGGGCGGTGGGGGTGGGAGGTGCCGGCCGGGTGGGCGGAGCCGGGCGAGGAGCCGGCGGCGGCCGCCGCCCGGGAGGTGGAGGAGGAGACCGGGTGGCGGCCCGGCCGGGTGGAGCCGCTGACCGCGTACAACGCGATGTCCGGCATCTCGACGATGCGGTTCCACGCCTTCCACATGACCGGCTGCACCCGGATCGGGGAGCCGGTCGACCGGAGCGAGGCGAGCCGGGTCGCGTGGGTGGCGGAGGAGGACGTGGTCGAGCTGCTGGCCGCCGGGGAGGTGCCCGAGGGGGCGTCGCTGGCGGCGCTCTCGTACTACCTCGGGCCCTACCGCTCGGCGCGGCGGCGGTCGGCCGGCTGATCGCCGGGGTGTCGGCCCCGGCCCGGCTGATCGCGGACGCGCCGAGCGGTCCGGGGCCGGTTCGCCCCTTGTGGTCGGTCTCGTCGTGCTTCCTGTGGCGCTTGGTGCGGGCGTGGCCCCGGGGGTCGGTGGGTGGCTGGTTGGCTGGTTGGCTGGTTGGTCGCCGGGGCGTCGGTCGCGGTGAGCGGTGCTGGGCGGTGCGGTTCGGGGAGTGGTTCGGGGGCTGGGGTTCAGTCCTTGTGGTCGGCCTCGCCGTGCTTCCAGTAGCCCTTCGCGTGGACGCGGTCCCGGGGGAGGGCCCGGTCGGTGAGCAGGTGGCGGCGGACGGTGGCGACGGCGGTCGCCTCGCCGGCGATCCAGGCTGCCGCGCCGGCCGGGACGTCGGCGGCCAGGAGGGTGTCCGCCAGGAGCCGGCCCTTGGGGCGGGGGTCGTCGCGACGGCTGCCGCGCGGGTCGTCGCGTGGCTCGTCGCGGGGGAGCCAGGCGGTGGTGAGTCCGGCGCGGGAGGCGAGCGGGAGCGCGTCGGCGGCGGTGGCGACCTCGAAGTACGCGAAGACCCGTACGGTGGCCGGCAGTCCGTCGAGCACGGTGAGCGCGGCGGGCAGGGCGCTCTCGTCGGCGGCGAGGAGCAGGTCGGCGGCGTCGCCGAAGTCCGGCCGGCGCCCGCGCGGGCCGGCGAGGCGGGCCCGGTCGCCGGGGCGGGCGACGGAGGCCCAGCGGGCGGCGGGGCCGTTGCCGTGCAGCACGACGTCGATGTCCACCTCCCGCTCGGCGGGCCGGTGGTGGCGGATGGTGTAGGCCCGGGAGGCGCCCTCGGGGATCGTCAACTTGACCCACTGGGTGGGGTGTTCGATCCCGAGCTCGGACAGGGTCGGGCCGGCGAGGGTGATCCGGGTGAGGGTGGAGGTCAGCGGGGTGGTCGCGATGACCTCGACGTCGTGGGTGGGCCGGGGGCGTCGGAACATGAGGACTCCTGGGTGGGCCCGGAGGTGGACACGGGCCGGAGGAAGGGGAGTTCGGGACGGTGGGGCCGCGGCGCGGACGCCGGGCCGGATGGGCGGGGGCTTCGCTCAGTGCGCGGGCCCGGCGAGCTGCCGGTCCAGCAGGGCGTCGACGAAGGCCGGGTCGAGCGGACGGCGCAGCACCAGCGCGCGGTGGTAGAGCGGGGCGAGCAGGGCGTCCAGGAGTGCGGCGGCCTCGTCCCCGGAGGTGCCGAGGCAGGCCCGGGTGTGCGCCACATCGCGGGCGCGGAGCGGGTCGAGGAAGCCGGTGTGCAACAACTCGGCTGTACGGGCGTCCAGTTGGGCATGGCCGAGGAGGGCTTGCAGGACCCGGCCGGCCGGCTCCTCGCCGAGGAAGACGGCGAAGCGGTGGATGTAGGCCCGCAGATCGGCCGGGGTGGCGGGAGCGTCGGGCCAGGTGAGGGCGGGGCCGGAGTCCAGGGCCAGGTTGTCGAAGAGGATGTCGACCTTGGACTTCCACCAGCGGTAGATCGTCTGCTTGGCGACCCCGGCCGCGGCGGCGATGCCCTCGATGGTGAGGCCCTCGAAGCCGTGCTCCACCAGGAGGTCGTCCGCCGCGTTCAGCACGGCCAGGCGCGCGGCCTCGCTGCGGCGGCTGCTGCTCTGCGCGCTGCTGCTGCCGGTGGCGGGTCGGGGCTGGGCGGCGATGGTGCTGCGGTCCTCACGGGCGGGCCGGTGCGGGAGCCGGACGAGGTGCTCGGTCGGGCTCATCCTCTCATGCCCGCTCCGTCGGGACGGTTGTGGGGACGCTCGTCGGGACGGTTGTGGGGATGGCTGTGGGGACGGTCGTCGGCCGCGGGCGACGACCGGTCAGCCCGGCCGCGACACCGACGGCCAGGGCGGCGACCAGAGCGCTGAAGACGACGCCCGCCGTCCGCAGGTCGGTGGCCCGGATCAGCAGGCCGACACCGACCACCGGCACCGAGAGCATCGTGTAGAGGACGGCGAAGAAGGCCGACACCGCCCCGCCCCGCTCGGTCGGCCCGACGCCCGCGTTGATGGCCCCGAGGCCGGTGGCGACGGCGGTGCCGGTGGCGAGGCCGTTGACCACGGCGCCGAGCACCAGCGCCGACAGCGAGGCGGTGAGCAGCGCCGCGGCGATCAGCGCGGCCGCCAGGACCAGGCCGGCGCAGGCGGCGGGCAGGGCGCGCGGCCCGGCCAGGACGCGGGCGGCCAACTGGCCGACGGCGGTGGCGGCGAACGCGAGGCAGACGACCAGGCCGGTGAGCGCGTGGTGGTGCAGGCCGAGGACGGTGGCGAGGAACAGCCCGCTCACGGAGGTGAGGACACCGAGCACGGCGAAGCCGGATCCGGCGGCCAGTGCGGCGCGCAGGAGGGCGGGCCGGACGTCGGCCGGGACGCGCAGCGGCTCGAAGCCGGGCCGGCGTCGGGCGGTGCGGCCGCCGCTGTCGGTGACGCTTTCGGTGGCAGGAGCGCCGCCCGTGGCGGCGGTGCCGCCGTCCGGGGCGGGCCCGGGGACGGCGCGGAGGCCGAGCAGGGCGACGCCGGTGAGGACGAGCGTCACCGTCCAGGGCGAACGCAGCGGGGAGCCTGCCCATTCGGCGAGGACGCCGGAGAGCAGGGTTCCGCCGGCCAGCCCGCCCATGGTGGCGGCGAGGGCGAGGGTCTGGGCGCGCTGTCGACGCTCCGGCGGGGCGAGGTCGAGCAGGGCCGCCGTGGCGGCGCCGGTGATCAGAGCGGCGGAGAGGCCGGAGACCACCCGCGCGACGAGCAGCCAGGGCAGGGCGGTGGCGGCCTCGAAGAGCCCGGCCGCCGCCGCGGCGAGCAGCAGCGCACCGGCGATGACGGGTCGGCGGCCGACCCGGTCGGAGAGGCGGCCGAGGGTGAGCAGACCGGCGACGACGCCGGCCGCGTAGACGGCGAACGTCACCGTGACCGTCAACGGTGAGAAACCGAAGGCCTGTTGGTAGAGCGGGTAGAGCGGGGTCGGGACGGTGGTGCCGGCCATGGTGACCCAGAGGGCGAGGGCGACGGCGGCCCGGGCGAACGGCTTCGTACCGGCCGTCGGGGGGCGGGTCGCCGCGCGGGTCGGGGGTGCGGAGGGCATCGGAGTGCTCCTGGGGGGTGGACGTGGGATCGGGGTGGCCGGGGCGCGGCGGCCGGGCGGGCCGGCGGCGTGGGCCCCGGGAGTGAAAGTAGACGCAACGTTGCGTTGTGATTCGAACGTAGCACTGGACGCAACGTTGCGTCCAGGTTGGCGGCGGGAGGTCGGCGCCGGCCGGTGCGGGGTGGGCCTCCCGGGCGCTCGGGACGGGCCGGTGGCGGTCCGGAACGGGCCTTCGGGGTCGCGAGTTGACGGACTCCCAGGCTCCGGCGCACCCGAATGTATGTGTTAGGTTAGCCTTGCCTAATGTTGCTGGTCAGGGGGAAGGCCCGGTGCGCGTCCGAACCGGGCCGGCGACCGGCGCACCCATGGGCGCGCCGGTGATCGCGCCGGTGGCCGCGGCGGTGGTCGCACCGGTGGTCGTGCCGATCGCCGCACCACCGCCGCGGCCGGGCCGCGGGCCCGCCGCCGACCACGAACCACACCCACCCGCCGACCGCCCCACCCCGGGGCGCCCGGCGCCACTCGCAGACTGGGAGATCCAGGTGACCACGGTGCACCACGCCCCCGCCGGGACGGACGACACCGTCATCGGCGCGGCCAGCGGGCTGCTGGGCCAGTACCGCGCCGCGCCCGACGAGGCGTTCTTCGCCTCGCCGACCCGCACGTTGCTCGCCGAGGGCGTGCACGCCAGGGTGCCGCAGGACGGCCGTCCGCTGCCGGTCCGGGTCGCCGAGACGCTGGCCCGGGCGCGTCGCGACGGGGTCCGGGACGCCCTGGTGGTGGGCGCGGTGGCGTTCGACCACGACGACCGGGCCGAACTCGCCGTCCCCGCCCGACTCCGCAGCTGCGGCGCGCTGCGCGACGACCCGCTGATCGCCCTGCCCGCCCCGGCGGCCGAACCGGTGGCCTGGCGGGTCCGCCCGGTGCCCGAACCCGCCGCCTACGGCGAGGGCGTCACCGAGGCCGTCCGGCGGCTGCGGGCGGGGGAGTTGAGCAAGGTGGTGCTCGCCCGGACGCTGGAGCTGAGCGCCGCCCGTCCGCTCGACCTGCCCGCGATCCTCCAGCGGCTGGCCCGGCGCGACCCGGGCGGCTACACCTTCGCCGTGCCGGCCGGCGCCGGGCGGACGCTGATCGGCGCCAGCCCCGAGCTGCTGCTCTCGCGCCGCGGCGCCACGGTGGTGGCCAACCCGCTGGCCGGGTCCGTGCCGCGCGCCGCCGACCTGGGCGAGGACGTCCGCCGGGCCGCCGCCCTGCTGGAGTCCCCCAAGGACCTGCACGAGCACGCCTTCGTGGTGGACGCGATCCGCGAGGCGCTGGCACCGTACTGTCGGGACCTGGTGGTGCCGGAGCGGCCGACCGTGGTCCGGACCGCCGCGATGTGGCACCTGGCCACCACGATCACCGCCGAGCTGGCCGACCCGGCGGTCTCCGCGCTGGAACTGGCCGCCGCGTTGCACCCGACCCCGGCGGTCTGCGGTTCGCCGACGCGGCCGGCCCGGCAGGCGATCGGCGAGATCGAGCCGTTCGACCGCGGTCTGTACGCGGGAATGGTCGGCTGGGGCGACGCGGACGGCGACGGCGAGTGGGTGGTCACCCTGCGCTGCGCCGAGGCCGACGGACGCACCCTGCGGGTGTTCGCCGGGGCGGGGGTCGTCGCCGACTCCCGGCCGGAGGCCGAACTGGCCGAGACCAGCGCCAAGTTCCGGACCTTCCTGGACGCTGCGGGGGTGCCGAGGTGAGGGTGCCGAGGTGACGTGCTCCGCCGGCCGCTGACCGGTCCGCCGGCCGCCGGCCGTGGCCGGACTCCGGGGTGCCGCCGAGGTCCGGTGGCGGGTGGTCAGGGCCTGGGCAGGTCGATCCGCTCGGTCCGGTAGGCCCCGATCACCTCGATGCCCCGGCTCCCCGTGATGCCGTCCAGGGGCAGCGACTCCGTGTACGGGGCCGTGGCGGGGAGCCCGATGCCGGACAGTGAACCGACCACCTCGATGCCCCAGTACTCCGGTTGTGCGATGAAGACCAGCGGCGACAGGCGAACCGTCATGTTCAGATAGGGCTTGGTCCCGCTCACGACGAGGACGAACGTGCCCGGGACGATCCCGGGGACGGCCTTCACCTCGTCGAAGTCGACCAGGCGCACGGACTCCGACGCCGGCTGCTTCGCAAAGTTCTCCGCCATGGTGGGCCCTTCCGTCCTCGCGATGCCCGCAGGCCTTCTGACGACGCAGGCTAGTCGACGGTCGGGCACGAACCATGCCTGCCACGCGCCGTGCGGCGGGGGCGCGGCGCCCGGCACCCGGGTGGCGGAGCGGGTGGGCGGGTGCGGCGGGCGAGGGGCCGGCGGGCGGCGGGCCGGCCGCGAGGCCCGGGTCAGAGGTCCTTGACGAGTCGGTAGTGACCCGGGCCCCAGCGGTATCCGAGGGCCGAATTGACCGCGATCATCGGGCGGTTGGCCGCCGAGATCTCGGTTCGGGCGGTCCGCACCCGGTGGCCGGCGAGCCGGTGGGCGGCGAAGGTCTTGAGGGTCCGGGCCAGCCCGCGCCGTCGCCAGGGCCGCAGGACGGCGGTGTGGTCGACGCGGCAGGTGTGGGGATCGCCGGTGGCGCGGACGGCGCTCACGCCGACGATCCGCCCCGCGCACTCGGCGATGAACACCCAGTCGGGGCGGCAGCCTTCGCCGGCCACCGCCTCGGCGTACCAGCGGTCGTAGTCGGGCAGGGCGTCGGCGAAGCCAGGGGTTTCGGACAGGGTCTCCCGGTAGAGCCGGTAGAGCTGGAGGGCCGGCTGCGGGGCGGTGGTGGTGGCGAGCGTGGCGAAGCGGATGCCCGGGGGCGGCGTGGCCGGGCGGAGGGTGTCCAGCGTCGCGGTCGCGGTGCGGACGTGGGCGTCGACGCGGTGGCCGCGTGCGGTCAGCAGGTGGAGGAAGGGCTTTCCGGTGTCCGGCAGTTCGCCGAGCAGGCGGCGGGCGCCGGCGCCGCGGGCCCAGCTCTCCAGTACGTCCGTCAGCGGGAGCAGCCGCTCGGGCGGCAGGTCCGCCGAGCCCACCACCAGGGAGGCGACGTCCCCGGGCGGAGTCCACGGGGCCCGCCAGGCGGTGGCGTAGGCGAGCAGTTCGTCGTCGGCCCCGGGGGTCACCAGCCGGATCCGGCCGAAGCCGGTGAGCGCCTTGCCGGGACCGGCGAAGAGGCTTCCCTGTCTGGGCAGTTCGGCATCCTGGGCGCGCAGTGCCGCCGGTGTGACCGGCCGCGCCCCGGTGGCGGACAGCAGCCGGGCCAGCGGCGGGTAGTCGACGGAGGGCTGGAAGGGACGGTGAATCACAATGTGACATTGTACAAGTGAGTGTCGTGGCTCCGTGGCGAAATCGTGCATCCACCCCGTGCGGTGCCGGCCGGTCAGGGGGCCGCTGTCTTCGCGGCCGCGGCGAAGACGACGAAGTCGGACCAGGCGGCGGGGGAGAAGGCGAGCTGCGGGCCCGTCCGGTCCTTGGAGTCCCGGACGCGGACGACGGCCGGGGCGGCGGCGACCTCGATGCACTCGCCACCCGCGGTGCCGCTGTAGCTGGACTTGAACCATGCGAGCTGAGTGCTCATTGCCCCTCCGCCAACTTGCCGATGTACCTCGCCGATGCCTCGGGTGCGAGGGCCTGTCGAAGGATCATTTCATGGCGCTGGGTGAGCACGCTCACCTTCGACGGGTCGGAGTAGAGCAGGCCTGTGGTCTGGCCCTCCTCATTGCCGAGACGGATGTGATCGGTGGTCTCCAGGAGCACGAAGGGGCCGTCGAGCCCAGGGTGGGCATTCCGGGCCGGGACGACCTGGATCGTGATGTGGCGCGGCTCGCCGGCGGTCAGGAGATGGCGAAGCTGCCGTTGTTGCGCCTCCGGCGAACCCATCGGGTGCCGCAGTGCGGCCTCTCCGATCAGGAAGCAGAAGGACTTGGTGGGGGTTTTGAGTAGGCTCTGGCGTTCAAGCCGTGCGGCTACGCGTTCCTCGACCGTCTCGTCGTCCATCCGGGGCAAGTACGAGTTCATCAGGGCCCTGGCGGTCTCCTCGGTCTGGAGCAGGCCGGGAATCAGCTGGTTCTGATAGTTCGACAGAATGACGGCCTCGGCCTCGTAACGCATGTAGTCCTCGGCGAAGTCCGGATACTTCTCCGGCTTCAGGAACTCCTCGCCCGCCGCCAGGATGCCCTTGGCCCCGCACAGCTCGTCGGCGACGTCGAGCAGGTGTCTGGACGGCCGTCGCCGGCCCGCCTCCATCGACCGCAGGCTCTCCACGCTGTACCCGGCCTCCCTGGCCAGGTCCTCGCGGCTCACCCCGGCCCGGGCGCGCCAGAGCTTGACCTGGTTGCCGCAGTACCGCCAGGCCATCGGCCGCGGTGTGGTGGAAGAAGCGCTCATCGCTGAAGCCCCCGGATTCTCGACCGGCCTGCGCCCCGCAGGCTAGTGCGGCTCCGGCCCGGTGGGTGGGCGAACCGTTCCAAACCGCACGTCCGGGTGAACCCGGTGGCGCGCCGGCCGGTCCGGGGCCGTCGCGCCACCGGCCGTCCGGTCGGCCGGCGTGAGTGTCGGACGGCGGGGGGCTTCGCCGCTGTGATGAGCTGGGGGCGCCGTGCTCCTCCGGTCGGCGCGGCAGTCGTTCCCGGTCCTCCTGGACCGTCCTCCTGAGGGGAGACACTCGTGCGCAGTCGTGTCGGAGCCGGGTTGCTGGCGCTGCTGTGGGGGTCCGCCGCCGTCGCGGGCTGTTCGTCGGCCCCGGCGCCCGCGGCCGCGTCCGCCGCCCCCACGTCGGCCGCGTCGGCGTCCGCCCCGGTGTCGGGCGGCGCGTCGGCCACGGCCGCCGGGCCGTCCTCGCCGGCTGCCGCGCCGTCGGTGGCCGTCCGGGCGACGGTCACCGAGAAGCTGGCGGCGCCCTGGGGGCTGGTGGTGCTGCCCGACGGCGACCTGCTGGTGTCCGAGCGGGACGACGGCCGGATCCTGCGGGTCGCGGTGAAGGACGGTGCCCGTACCGTGGCCGGCGCCGTCCCCGGGGTGGTCTCCGGAGGTGAGGGCGGGCTGTTGGGCCTCGCGCTGTCACCCGGCTACGCCTCCGACCACCTGGTGTACGCCTACCTGAGCACCGCCGCGGACAACCGCGTCGTCCGCCTGACCTACGACCCGGCGCGGCCCTCGGGTGAGCAACTCGGGGCGCCGGAGGTGCTCCTGGCGGGCATTCCGCACGGCCCCCGGCACAACGGCGGCCGGATCGCCTTCGGTCCGGACGGCCTGCTCTACGTGGGCACCGGGGACAGCAGCGACAAGGCGCTCGCCCAGGACACCGGCTCGCTCGGCGGCAAGATCCTGCGGCTCGCGCCGGACGGCGCCCCCGCGCCCGGCAACCCCTTCCCCGGCTCGCCGGTGTACTCCTACGGTCACCGCAATGTGCAGGGGCTCACCTGGGATCCCCAAGGGCGGCTCTGGGCTTCGGAGTTCGGCCAGGACACCTGGGACGAGCTGAACCTGATCCGTGCGGGCGGAAACTACGGCTGGCCGGTGGTCGAGGGCACCGGCGGCCGCCCGGAGTTCATCGACCCGGTGGTGGAGTGGCACACCTCCGAGGCGTCCCCCAGCGGCATCGCCTACGCCGACGGCGCGGTCTGGATCGCGGCGCTGCGCGGCACCCGGCTCTGGCGCGTCCCGCTCGACGGCGACCGCGCGGCCGCCGCCCCGCAGGCGTTCCTGACCGACGCCTACGGCCGGCTGCGCACCGTCGTCGCCGACCGGGACGGGACGCTGCTGCTGGTCACCAACAACACCGACGGGCGCGGGGACTCCCGCTCCGGCGACGACCGGATCCTTCGCCTCACCCTCTCCTAGGGTTCGGCCGGACGTGGTGGCCCGGGCCGTCCGGCCGTCCGGCGGAATCGTCTCCTCCGTGCGGCAGTTGGCCCGTCGTCGGGTCGCGGGGCGACGACGGGCCCCGCGACGGCCGCGGCGCGGCGTTGCCGGTCGTTCACTCGTTCGATGGGTTTGAAAGGCCCAGCCCGCGGCCGCCGCCCCCCGGCGGACGCGTTGTCAGTGTGTCCCGTTACGTTCCTCCCATCACAGACCACCAGCTGGGAGGAGAGCGGCCGTGACGTGGGTGGAAGCGGGGACGGGCGGCTATCAAGTCGCGCTCGACGCGGAGGGCAGGGTGGTGTGCCGCAACGCGGCCGGCCGCCCCTTGAAGTCCGTCCCGTCGAAGCTGAACGACGACCCGGTGGTCACCGGGCTCAAGCAGCTCACCGAGTGGCTCGCCGCGCACCGGCGGAGCTGCCTGGAGGACGTCGAGCGGTGGATGGTCCGCTCGCTGCCCGTGCCCGCCGCGGTCCTCGTCGCGGTCTGGCCCGACGAGGCCTGGCAGGAGGTCCTGCGGGACGTGGTGGTCACGGGGGTGGACGGCGAGGTGGCCGGCTTCCTGCGCGGCGCCGACGCCGAGCGCGGGCTCGGCCTGGTCGACCTCGACGGGGACACCGTGCGCCTGACCGCCGGGGAGATCCGGATACCCCACCCCGTCCTCCTGGAGGACTTGGACGAGCTGCGCGAGTTCGCCGTCGAGCTCGGGGTCTCCCAGCAGGTGCAGCAGCTGTACCGGGAGGTCTGGCACCGCCCGGCGGCGGTCGCGGCCGGCACCGAGGTCACCGACTACTCCGGCGGCCGGTACAAGGAGCTGCGCGAGCTGCTCGGCCGGTGCGCCCGGCTCGGCTACCGGGTGCGCGGCGGCCACGCCGTGCTGCCGGTCGTCGAGGGCGGCCTGGCCCTGGAGGCCCGCGTCTGGGTCGGGGACTACTACGAGTACGACGCGTGCGAGACGGGCGCGCTCAGCTGGGCGGGCCCGGACGGCAAGGTCCTGCCGCTGGCCCAGGTCGGGCCGGTCGCCTGGTCCGAAGGCATGCGGATGGCCGCCGCGCTGCACGCCGGCCGCACGATCGAAGGGGAGGAAGCCGCATGAGCACCACCGAACTGCACCAGCGCCTGCTGGACGCCGGAGCCGTCCTGCCGGCGGGCACGCTGCCCGGTGCCGGGCAGCCCGACAGCGCCGCGGACGTCCTCACCGCCCGCAGCTACGCCCATCCCGCGCTCGACGGGCGCCGGGTCGTGCGGCTCGTCCCCGGAGCGCTCGGGCCCGCCGAGGACCTGGCGGTCGACTTCCTCGGCCTGAAGCCCGCCGAGGAGCCGGTCGAGGTCGGCCAGGTCCGCCAGGAGGCGCTGGGCTTCCCCGCCTGGGCGCTGGTGCACGACCCGGCGAACGGCCATCACGCCCTCGCCCTGGTCAAGGAGATGGAGCGGCTCGCCCGGCAGGCCAAGTCCAAGCCCGGCCACGCCAAGGACGGCTTCGAGGAGCTCGCCGTGCGCCTCGGCCGCGCCGTGCCGCACTTCCTGCCGACCTACTGCGAGGAGGTCGGCCGGATCTTCGTCGAGCAGGGCAACCAGACCTACGCCGGCACCTTCTTCGGCAAGGCCCGCGAGGCCGAGCGCACCCACAGCCTCGCCGTGGACGAGGAGCGGCTGCGCGCCGTCTTCCTGGAGTTCGCGCTGGCCGGCGCGCTCACCGTCAAGGCGCTGCGCCAGTACGTCAAGGAGCTGAGCGGCCGGCTCGACCCGCTGACCGCCTGGCAGCGCTTCCGCCAGCTGTGCACGGAGCGCTCGGCGGCCGGCATGGCCCCGTACGCCGGGGTCGCCGAGGACGCCCGCGCGCTGATCCGGGCCGCCGGGCTGGACCGTGCCGAGCACGAGCAGGCCCTGCTCGTCGAACTGCTCGCCTCACCCGCCGTCAACCGCGCGCCCGGCGCGTTCTGGAAGTCCTGGCACGGCGCCGTCATCGAGCTCGGCCGGCGCGACGAGACCGTGCGCGCCCGGCTGCTGGAGATCCTGCCCGACCCGGCCGGGGTCTCCGACCAGAGCGCCCAGGACGCCTCCTGGCTCACCGTCCTCGCCGAGAGCGGCGCCGAGCGGCTGCTGACCGGACTGCCCGCCGACGCGGCGGCGCCCGGCGTCGTCGAGCCGGCCGCGGTCTGGCTGCAGCGCTGGGTGAGCCACGTCGGCCGGGGCTGGCGCAACCACGGCCTCGGCGCCGAGACCGTCGCCCTGGCCGCCCGGATGGCCGACCGGCTGCGCGCCGAGGCCGTCCCGGTGGACCTCTTCACCGGCATCCGGCGCAGCCCCACCCAGATCGAGCTGCTGGACCTGCTGCTCACCGAGGGCGTCCCGGTCGCCGACCCGGCCGCCGGCCACGGCTTCGGGCTCGACGACTGGGTCCGGGTGTCCGGCCCCGACGGCCGCACCCTCGCCGCCGTCGCCGCCGACCCGCGGTTCCGCCCCGCGCTGCGCGCGGCCGTCCCCCAGACCTGGACGGCCGCCGAGAAGAAGCGGCCGGCCGCCCTCCCGGTGCTGCGCGAGCTGTTCGTCGAATGGTCCGACGCGCGGGCCGACGACCTGCTCGCCGCCCGCGGCCTGGCGAGCGCCGCCGACCTGCTGGGGCAGCTGCGCTCCAGCCGCACCGCGATCCGCACCGAGAACCCGGCCGCCGCCGAGCGGATCGCCGGCCTCGACGTCACCGGTCTGCTCGCCCGCACCCTGCGCGCCGGCATCCTCGACGAGCTCGGCTGGCCCGCGCTGGAGGAGGCGCTCGCCGCGCTCGGTGTCGAGCCGGGCCCGGCGCCCGGTGGCCCGGCCGGCCGGGAGCTGCCCGAGGGCCTCCTCGTCGAGGACGCCTGGCCGCAGCTGATCCTGGCCCTCGGGAACCAGGCCGTGGTGGTCGGCCCGCAGGGCGTCCTGCTGGAGCACACCCTGCGCATCCCCGACAAGCTGGAGAGCTGGCAGCGGCCCCGGCTGCGCTTCGCCGACGGCGAGCTGCTGGTCGCCTGGTACCGGGACGGCAAGCAGTACGCCTACTGGTCCGGCCGCCCCGCGGAGCCCTTCGAGCTCGGCGGCGAGACGATCGTGCGCTACTACGGCGGCCGGGACGATCCGGAGACGCCGTCCCTCCCGCTGCCCGGCGGCGGCCGGACCACCGGTGAGCGCCCGCTGCACGCCGGGGACACCCGGATGCCCACCGAGCACCGGGTGATCGGGGACGGCACCGGCCACTGGACGGTCCGGTACGGCCAGGCCGGCGCCGCGCTCACCGAGTTGGACCCGACCACCGGCACGCTGGGCCGCACCGCCGAACCGCCCCGGATCGCCGCCACCGCGGCCGCCGGCCGGCTCGACCTCGACCGCACCCGGCTGCTGCCGATGCAGCCCGGCCTGGAGGCCACCCCGCTCGGCACCGACGGCGTCGCGCTCGGCAGCTGGGTCCGGGTCGACGACACGACGGTCACCACCGGTACCGCGGACGGCACCACCCTCGTCCTGACCGGCGGGGTCGGGCAGGTCCAGCGGTTCCCGGTGGGCCGGCTCGGCCTGCCCGGCGACGCCCGCCCGCTGGTCGTCCAGGCGCGCGGCGGCGGCCTCGGTCTGGCCCTGCCCGACGCCACCGGCGCCGGTGGCGACACCACCACCCACCTCAGCACCTGCCGGCCCGGTGGGCTGGCGGCGGCCGGTACCGCGTTCGTCCCGCCGCTCGTCCACTGGCACGCCCTGCGCCCGCGCGACGAGGCCGGCTCCAACACCCTGCGCGGCCTGACCGACCAGCAGGCCGCCCGACTGATCGACGCCGCCTGGCCGGTGGACGTCGAGCCGGTCGCCGAGGCCGAGCAGCGCTGGCTCACCGTCCAGGGGGTGCGTCGGCTGCTCGCGACCGGCAAGGCCGCCCGCCGCACGGTGCGCGTCGAGGAGGTCGGCGCCGTCCTGCCCGGCCTCGGGCACCCGCTGCTGCGGGCCGGCGTCGCCGGGCTCGCCCGGTCCGCCGCCGACCTGCTCGACCGGGCCGCGCGGTTCGTCCCGCAGCCCGAGGCCGAGGCCCGCCCCCAGCCCGGCAGCGGCCGGACGAGCCCCGCCCACCGGCCCCGGTTCGGGCGCGACCAGGACCTCCGCGAGGCGGTGGGCATCCTGCTGCCCGGCCTCGCGGGCTTCGGCCGCTCCTGGGAGCACGACGAGCAGTGGCGGGTGCTGGGCAACCTGCGCACCGTCCTCGCCGTCCTCGCCGACCCGCCGGCGACGCCCGCGGGTACCGCCGGCTGGTCCACCCCCCTCCAGGTCGAACTGGAGGGGGACGACAACCACCACGGCTGGCTGCACGCCCTCGGCCACCTCGGCACCCTCGCCTACGCCGCGGCCGCCCCGCTCACCGGCGCGGCCGAGCGGTCGGCGCTCGCCGTGCTGCTCACCGAGCTGACCCGCGGCCCGCTCGCCGACCGCGGTGCCACCCTGCGCGAGGTCACCCTGACCGAGCCGCTCGCCGACTTCGTCGACGCCGACGGCAGCAACCGCAAGCACCAGCGGCGGGCCGGCCAGGTCCTGCGGCACGGCGACCGCACCGTGGTCCTCCTCGGCTGCCGCCACCACCGTGACGACCGGGTGCACTGGCTCGCCGTCGACCACGACCCGAGCGGCGCCTTCGGGCCGGTCGCCCACTTCGGCACCGCCGAGGAGCGGAACACCGAGGAGAGCCTCACCGCCGAGTGGACGGCCGGGTTCACCGCGCTGCTCGCCCTGCACGGCGGCTTCGCCCGCGAGCCCGAGCAGGCCGTCGCGTTCGGGGGCCGGACCGGCATCGGCGCCACCCGCGCCGCCCTGCTGCTCAGCCCCACGAACACCCTCTTCCAGTGGTACGGCAACGCGCTCCCCGCCGACCGGCTCAAGGAGTTCGGCCTCAAGTCCACCGAGGCCCGGGCCGCCCGCGACTGGCTGCGCGGCCGCGACCGGGCCGGCCTCACCGCCGTCTGGACGGCGCTGCTGCCCGCCGACCCGAAGGCCCTCTGGGTCGAGGGGCCCGACACCGCCGCCGGGGCCGAGCGCTGGACGCAGTGGTTCGGCGAGCTCGTCACCCTGCCCGAGGAGGCCCAGGCCGCCGTCACCGGCGTCGGCATCGAGCACATCGAGGAGGTCCTCAACCCGGCCCGGACGGCCTGGCTCAACCGCACCACCGGCTTCCGGCTGCGCCCCGACGAGGACGGCGGGCCGGCGCGGCTGCGCGCCGACGACCCGGACGCCCTGCCCGGCACCTCCGGCCTGAGCGGAGTGGTCGACGCCCTGCGCTGGCTCGCCTACCACCTGCCCGCCGACAGCCCGCTGCGCCCGCTGCTGCCGCAGGCCGTCACCGCGCTGCGCGCCCGGCTCGCCGACCCGGAGCTGCTGCTGGACTACGACCTCTACCACACCGCCAAGAACGGCGCGTTGGGACCGCTGCTGCGCACCCGGTACGGCCTGCCGGCCGAGGGCGGCGCCGACGCCGACGGCCTGGTCCGCTGCGGCGAGGCCCTCGTGCTCGTTCCCGGCACCGGGGACGGCGAAGGCGAGCATGCCTGGCTGCGCCCGGCCGGGCTCGACGGCGGCGACGACCCGCTGCTGGAGCTGCTGGAGGGGCTCGGCACCGGCTACTGGTTCGGGAGCCAGCGGCACGCGCTGGCCGCGATCCTCGACGGTGTGCTGGAGCGCCTGGTGGCGCTGCCGGAGCTCGGGTCCGACCCGGCGCCGGCCGGTGCCGCCGGTACCCCCGGGGCGGTCCGTTGGGCGCAGAACCCACAGCTCTGCGCCGGCGGGTTGGTCGCCGAGGTGGCCGCGGCCCACGGCCTCGGCGCGGACGCCGCCGCGCTCTACCTCCAACTGCTCGCCCTGCCCGACCCGACCGACCGCAACGTCGCCCGCTGGACGGGCTGGAAGCCCACCCGGCTGAAGCGGGCACGGGCCGAACTCGCCGCCACCGACCTGGTGCTGGAGGCCAAGCGGGCCCGGGCCGGCCGCAGCCTCTTCCTGCCCGGCGGCTGGCAGGAGATCAAGGCCCCCGGCCTGCCGGTGGAGACCTGGAAGGCCGGTCTGTACGAACTGCCCACCCACCGCGCGGTCCTGCCGCGGCTGTCCGTCCCGGAGCTGTTCGTCCGGGCCTGGCAGCGGGTCGGCGAGGGGGACACCCCCGGATACGAAGAGCTCCGCACCAGCAAGCGCAGGAAGGCCCGCCGATGAGCACCGCCGTGAAGGACCAGCCCGCCGACGCCACGGCGCGCCAGATCGTCCCGCCCGAGGAGAAGTACGCCGCCGAACTGGAGTTCCTGGCCGGCCAGGACTCGGGCCCGCGCCCGCCCGGCTGGCGGCTCACCCCGCGTGCCGTGGTCACCTTCGTGATGGGCAGCGGCGGGGAGAAGCTCAAGGCCGGGCGGCGGAGCCTGGTCATCGAGCAGAAGTTCGTCGGCGAGCGGGCCCTGGTCGAGCGCTGCGTCGTCACCCTCGCCGGGGAGCGCGGCCTGCTGCTCGTCGGCGAGCCCGGCACCGCGAAGTCGATGCTCTCCGAGCTGCTCGCCGCCGCCGTCTGCGGCACCAGCGCGCTCACCGTCCAGGGCACCGCCGGCACCACCGAGGACCAGCTCAAGTACGGGTGGAACTACGCCCTGCTGCTGGCCAAGGGCCCCAGCCGGGAGGCCCTGGTGCCGTCGCCGGTGCTCACCGCGATGACCACCGGCGCGGTCGCCCGGGTCGAGGAGGTCACCCGCTGCCTGCCCGAGGTGCAGGACGCGCTGGTCTCGCTGCTCTCCGAACGGCGCATCGCCGTTCCCGAGCTGGCGGGCGGCCCGGACGGCCAGCTGCACGCCGCGGCCGGCTTCACGCTGATCGCCACCGCCAACCTGCGGGACAAGGGCGTCAGCGAGATGTCCGCCGCCCTCAAGCGGCGGTTCAACTTCGAGACCGTCGGCCCGATCGGCAGCCTGGCCGCCGAGGTCGAGCTGGTCCGCCGTCAGTCCACCGCCGCCGTCGCCCGGGCGGGCGCCTCGTACGCGGTGGACGACGCGGTGCTGGAGGCACTCGTCACCGCCTTCCGGGACTTGCGCACCGGCCGCTCCACCGAGGGCTGGGACGTCGAACGCCCGTCCACCGTGATGAGCACCGCCGAGGCTGTCTCGGTGGCCACGGCGCTGGGCGTCTCCGCCGCCTACCTGCCCGACGGCGGTGACCTCCTCGGTCGGCTGCCGGGCCAGCTGATCGGCGTCGTCCGCAAGGACGACCCGGCCGACGCCGCCCGGCTGCTCGGCTACTGGGACGGCCCGGTCCGGCGCCGCGCCGAACAGGGCGCGGCCACCTGGCGGATGCTCTGGGACCTGCGTTCGGCCCTGGAGGCGTGAGGCGATGACGAGGAGCAGCGCGGTGACGCCCGGCGGTGTGACAGCGGGCGGTCCGCCGTCCGACGGGGCGGTGTCCGGTGGGGCGGTGCCCGGCGGTTCGGGGGTCGGTGGGGCGGTGTCCGGCGGTTCGGTGGCCGGTGGCCCCGGTGCCGGGGGAGCGGACCTCGGCGGGCCCGGTACGGCCGCTGACCACGGCGACCCCCGCGGGCTGGTCGAGGCGGAGGCGGCGCGGTTGGCCGCCTCCGGAGCCGGCCGGCCCGGGCCGTACCTGATCGGGGTCCGGCACCATGCGCCGTCGCTCAGCGCGGTGGTGCCCGCGCTGCTCGACGCGGCCCGGCCCGAGGTGGTGCTGGTCGAGCTGCCCACCGAGTTCCAGCCCTGGCTGGGCTGGTTGGCCGACGAAGCCACCCGGGCGCCGGTCGCCCTGGCCGCCGCCCCGGGCACGTCCGGGGACGGCGTGGGCGAGGGGACGGCCGGTCCGGCCTTCTACCCGTTCGCCGACTTCTCCCCGGAGCTGGCCGCGCTGCGCTGGGCCCGTCGCAACGGTGTCCCGGTCCTGGCCTGCGACCTGCCGCTCTCCCGGCGGGCCTCGGCCCGCCGGGAGAGCGGGCGGCCGGCTGCGGGCGGGGGTCCCGGCGTCGCCGACGCGCTGCGCCACCGTCTCACCGGGCGGGACGACGACGATGACCTCTGGGACCGCCTGGTCGAGACGGCCGCCCCCGGCTCCAGCCCGGAGGCCGTCCGCCGCGCCGCGCTGCTGGTCGGCTGGGCGATGCGGCGCGACGCCGCCCAGGGCGACGGCGTCGACCCGTACGACCTGCGGCGCGAGGCCTGGATGCGCGCGCGGATCCAGGCCGCCGCGGGCGGCGGGCGGCGGGTCACCGCCGTGGTCGGAGCCTTCCACGCGCCCGCGCTGCTCGACGGCGCGGGCGACCCCGAGGACGGGGACGCGGACGGGGACGGCGACGCGGGCGCGGCGGCGGACGACGGCCACGTCGTCTCGCTGATCCCCTACACCTACCCCCTGCTGGACGCCCGCTCCGGCTACCCGGCCGGCATCCGCGACCCCGAGTGGCAGCACACCGTGCTCGACGCGGGAGGCGATCCGGACCGGCTCGCCGAGGCGTTGACCGACACCGCGGTGCGCATCTGCCAGGCCCTGCGCCTCCAGGACCACCCCTCGGGCCCGGCCGACGCCCGGGAGATCGTCCGGCTCGCCGGAGACCTCGCACGGCTGCGCGGGCTGGCCGTCCCGGGCCGGGGCGAACTGGTCGAGGCCGTCCAGACCGTGCTCGCCCAGGGGGAGCCGTTCGGCCGGGGCCGGGCCGTCGCCCGCGCGCTGGAGCGCGTCCTGGTCGGCACCCGGACCGGGCGGGCCGCGCCCGGTGCCCCCCGCAGCGGCCTCGCGCCCGCCGTCGAGGCGGCCCTCACCGACCTCGGCCTCCCCGGGCCGGGCGACACCGCCGACGCCGCCCCGCGCGAACTCCGGCTGGACCCGCTGCGCTCACCGCTCGACCGCCGTCGCGACCTGCTCCTGCACCGGCTCACCGTCTGCGGCGTCCCGTACGGCGAACCGGTGGCGGGGGTCGGCGCGGGCGGCACGGAGACGCTCGGCGCCCGCTGGCGGGTGGGGTGGACCCCGGCCGTCGCCGCCATGCTGACGGTCGCCGGCACCCGCGGCGTCACGCCGGCCCAGGCGGCCGAGGGCGCGCTGCGGGAGCGGCTGCGCCGCGAGCAGCAGGCCGACGGCCCGACCGCCCGCGAGGTGCTCCAGGGCCTCGCCGACGCCGCCGCCTGCGGTCTGCCCGTGCTCGCCGACACCCGTCTCGCCCAGCTCACCTCCGTCCTCCCGCAGGGCGGCACGCTCCCCGAACTCCTGGACGCCCTGGCTCTGCTGGACCGCATCGCCGCCGGCCACATCCCCGGCCTCGCTCCCGAGGAGGCCCTGCCGGGTGGCCCGTCCGATCCGGCCGCGCCGTCCGACGGCCGGTCCGACGGCCGGTCCGACAGCCGGTCCGACGGGCGACTGGAAGCGCTCGTGTCGGCGGGCGCGCTGCTGACCGACGCGGCGGTGCGCCAACTGGAGGGGCTGGGCGGGTCGGACGATCCGGCGGACGCCCGGGCCCTGGTGGAGCTGGCCCGCCGGGCCGACCTGTCCGGTGGGGTGCGGCTCGGCCACACACTGGCCGAACTCGCCGACGGCGGGAGTCCGTTGATCCGGGGCGCGGCAGGGGCGGTGCGGGTCCTGCTCGGGCAGGACGGTTCGGCGGTCTTCGGCGGTCGCGCGGCCTCCTGGGTCGACGGGGCCACCGATGCCGGTACCCGGCACGCCCTCGGCCGCTCGCTGGTCGGCCTGCTGACGGCGGCCGAAGGGTTGTTCGCCACCGCGCCCGAGGCGCTCGAACCGGTGCTGGAGCGGGTCACCGCGCTGCCCGACACCGCCTTCCTGGACCGGCTGCCCGCGTTGCGCGGAGGCTTCGACACCCTTGCCCCGGCCGCCCGTGACCGGTTGCTGACCCTGGTCGAGGAGCGGCTCGGCAGCCGGCTGCACGCCCTGTCGGACACCGTCGCGCCCGCGCTGCTCGCCGCCTGGGCCCGCGCCGACCTCGCCGCCCGCGCAGCCCTGGACCGGCGCGGCCTGCTCCCGGCGCCCCTCGCCGGGCCGATGGTCGGGACACCCGCCGGCCCGACGGCCGGACCTGAGCGCGCCGGCCGGCCGGTGCCCGCCACCGGACCGGACCTCGGCTCGGCGTCGCGTGGCTCGGCGTCGGACACCTCGGCGTCGCGTGGCTCCGCGTCGGACACCTCCGCGTCGCGTGGCTCGGCGTCGGACACCTCGGCGTCGCACGCGCTCGCGCCCGCCGAGCGGTGGCGGTTGCTGCTCGGTCGCCCGGGCTCCGGCGGCTTCGGCGGGCGGGCCGCGCGGCTCGCCACCGCGCTCGACGAGTTGTACGGCAACGGGCACGGCGAGGGCTCCGGCCCCGGGCTGGACGGCCGGGGTGGCGCCGGCGGCGACCGGGGCGGCCGCGAGGCGCCGTATCCGGGCGTGCGGGAGTGGTCCGAGGAGCTGACCGCGCTGTTCGGGCCGGGCATTCGCGAGGAGGTGCTCGCCGCCGCCGTGGGGCGGGGCCGGGCCGACGCGCTGGACGCGATCGACCCGGGCGCGGTCCGCCCGTCCGTCGACCTGCTCCGCACCGTGCTGGAGCACGCGGGCGGCCTGCCCGAGGCGCGGATCGCCGGGCTGCGCCCGCTGGTGCGGCGCCTGGTGGACGAACTCACCCGGGAGCTGGCGACCAGACTCCGCCCGGCGCTCACCGGGATCAGGGTGCCGCGGCCGAGCCGGCGGCCCGGTGGTGGGCTCGACCTCGACCGGACCATCCGGGCCAATCTGGCCACCGCCCGCCCGGCCCGGCCGGGGGAGCCGGAGTCCGGCACGGTGATCGTTCCCGACCGTCCGGTCTTCCGGACCAGGGCCCGTCAGGCGGCCGACTGGCGGCTGATCCTGGTGGTGGACGTGTCCGGGTCGATGGAGGCGTCCACGGTCTGGGCCGCGCTGACCGCCTCGATCCTGGCCGGGGTGCCGTCCCTGAGCACCCACTTCGTCGCCTTCTCCACCGAGGTCGTCGATCTGACCGAGCGGGTGGAGGATCCGCTCGGCCTGCTCCTGGAGGTCCGGATCGGCGGCGGCACCCACATCGCCACCGGGCTGAAGTACGCGCGGGAGCTGGTGACGGTGCCCTCCCGGACGCTGGTCGCGGTGATCAGCGACTTCGAGGAGGGCGGCCCGATCGGTGGGCTGCTGGCACAGACCCGCGCCCTGGTCGACTCCGGCTGCCACCTGCTCGGCTGTGCCGCGCTGGACGACACCGGGGTGGCGCGTTACTCGAAGGCGGTCGCGGGCCGACTGGTCGCGGCCGGGATGCCCGTGGCGGCGCTGAGCCCGCTCGAACTGGCCCGCTGGGTGGGGGAGAAGGTCCGATGACAGAGCAGCAGATCGCGCGGCCCGATGCGGCCTGGCCGGCCGTCCGGCCGGAGGTGGTCGCCGAGGTGGTGGCAGGCCTGTCGGCCCGGCTGCAGAAGCGGTTGGACGGAGCGGCCGCCAAGCTGGCGGACCGCCCGGTGCGCCGGTCCGGCGACGAGTGGCGGATCGAGGTGGACGAGGAGACGGCGCTCGTTCTGCACGCGCCGGGCGGAGTGGTCCGTGGCGAGGCCGATGTCCGCTGCGGCTGCCTCCTGGCGCCGGCCTGCGTCCACCGGGCCGCGGCCGTCACGGTCTGCCCGTTGGCCGATGCCGATGCCGACCCCGATGTCGACACCCACCCCGACCCCGACCCCGATCCCGACCCCGATCCGGACCCTGGGCCGCGCCCGGCGGTGGGCGTGGAACGGGCGCCGGATCACGGCGCGCCGCCGACCCCTGCCGACCCGGCCCCCGCCGATGCCGGTTCCGGCGGGCCGCCGACCCCGACCGAGCAGGCGGCGGCCCGCCACCTGCACCGGGCCGCCGCGGCCGTGCTGGCGGCGGGGGTGTCCGGGGCCGGCGCAGTGCTCCAGGCGGAGCTGCTGCGCGCCGCCCACCGGGCCCGGCTCGCCGGGCTCCACCGGCCGGCCGCCGTGGCGGTCGCGGTGGTGACCGGGGTCCGGGCGGCCCGCTCGGGCGAGCCGGACCACCGGCTCGCCGCCCTGGTCGCCGGCCTGCGCGAGCTGCTCGACCTGACCACGGCCCTGACCGCCACCCTGACCGCCGGGCGCGGTGACCGCGCCGCGCTGCGCGGGACCGCTCGGCAGGCGTACCGCGAGGCGGGCGGGCTGCGGCTGTACGGGCTGTTCGCCGAACCGGTGCTGACCGCCACCCATGCCGGTGTCCTCACCTGGGCGGTCGACGCCACCGGCCGGCTGAGCACCGTCGCGGAGGTCATGCCGCACGCCGACCCGACCGCCGCCGCGCCGCAGGCCGTCGGGGCCGGGAACCGGGCGGTCCGGCTGGGTGACGCGTTGCTCAGCCATCGCGAGTTCACCCGGGCGGGGCTGGCCGTGCAGGGCGCCACCCGGTCCGCGACCGGCCGGCTCGGTGCGGGAAGCTCGGTCCGGGCGGTCCGGGCCGCCGGTGCGGCGTGGACGGCGGAGCCGCTCGCCGGGCTCTGGGCGGTGCCGCCGGCCGTCCAGGTGGAACGGGCCCTGGCGGCGGAGGCACTGCCGTTCGATACCCGGCCGGCCGGGAGCGACCTGCTGTTCCTGGACGTCACGCTGCTCGGCGCCGCCCCCTACGGGCCGGGCGGGCCACCTCGGCTGCTCGCCGACTGCGCGGGGCTGGTGGTCGCGCTCCGCGCGGCGCATGACCACCCCGGACTGGCCCACCGGGGCAACCTGGCGCTGCTCGCCACCGCGCCGGGCCTGCGGCTGCGGGTGATCGGCCGCTTGGAGCGCGCCGAGCGGCCTGAGCTGAGGGTGCTCGCGGTGGGTGCGCCACCCACCGGTCCGGAGCCGGGGGAGCCGGCCCTCGCCCTGCCCGCCGACCGGGCGGCGCGGGTCAACCTGGGCCTGGAACGGCTGCAGACCGCCGATCTCACCCTCGTCGAAGGTCCTCCCGCGAGTGCCCCCGCCGGTGCCACCGCGGTGGTCCCCGGCGCCGAGGCACTCCGGGCGGCCCTCGCTGTCCCGGTCGTCCCGGACGGGCCCGCCGCCCCGGTCCACCTGCTGGCCCGCCGGGTCGGGCAGGCGGTGACCGGTGGGCGGCAGGGGCTCGCACTCGGCGCGGGGACGGCGGACACCGGTGGGGCTGAGCTGCGCGCGGCCGGTCTGACCACGGCGGCGGCCCTGCTGGACGCGCTCCGCGCGGCGGCGGCGGACCACCCCCGCGACGTCTTCGGCCGGATCGTGGCGGACGACCACGCCGCCTTCACCACCGCGTGGTTGGCGGCGGCCTGCTACGGCGAGGAGTTGGCCTCGGCGCTCTGCGCGGGGGGCTGGCAACGGCAGGATCAGGTCAAGGCTGGGTCATAAGAAAGTATTTGCACAGGCAGGTAAAACGCGTCGAATGGCATACTGGGGGGACGGGAAAACGTTCGACCTGTCGTACCACCGTCGACCAGGTCGGACGAGCGACCGGTCGGTCGGCCGACCGGCCACGGGGTCCGGTCCGGGACCGGGTCCGAGTCCGCGTACGAGCTCGGGCCGGGATCCGGCCCGGGACAGGGAAGAGGAAGGGCGAGCCATGGGTATCCACGACGATGCCGCCGAGATCCGCGCCTGCGGCTGGCGTACCCTCGCCGCCCTGCACGGCCTCATCGACGCGGCGCTGGAGAAGGCGCTCCAGAGCGAGCACCAGTTGTCGGTGGTCGAGTACACGGTGCTCGACGCACTCTCGCGGCAGGACGGCTGGCACATGCGGATGCAGCAGCTGGCCCGGGCGGCGGCGCTGAGCAGCAGCGCGACCACCCGTCTGGTGACCCGACTGGAGGACCGCGGCCTGCTCAGCCGCTTCCTCTGCGTGGACGACCGGCGCGGCATCTACACCGAGCTGACCCCGCAGGGCCGCCAACTGCTCACCGCCGCCCGACCGGTGCACGACGCGACCCTGGAGGCGACGCTGGCCAAGGCCACCGGGACACCGGAGCTGGCCCCGCTGGTGCGGGCCCTGGAGGAGCTCAAGCTCACTCCGGCCGGCCCGGCCGCCGCCACCGTCCCGGCCGCCGTCTGACCGGGGGCGCACCGCCGTCCCGGCCCCGGCCACCGGCCCCACCGCCCGCCCGGCCCACCGCCGGCGCCGCCCCGGCACCGTCGCGGCGGTTACCGGCTCTCGGCGAGGGCCTCCTGGTGGACCCGGTCGAGCAGGGCGAGCAGCAGCTCCTTGCTGGAGTCCCGCTCGCGGACGTCACAGAGCACGACCGGGACACCGGGATCCAGGTCCAGAGCCAGGCGGACATCCTCGGCGGTGCGGTCGCGCCGCCCGTGGAAGCAGTTGACGCCGACGGCGAACGGGATCCCGCGCTGTTCGAAGAAGTCCACGGCGGCGAAGCCGGCTTCCAGCCGCCGGGTGTCGACCAGCACGATCGCACCGAGTGCGCCCAGCGCCAGGTCGTCCCACATGAACCAGAACCGGAACTGGCCGGGCGTGCCGAAGAGGTAGAGCACGAGGTCCGCCCGGAGGGTGATCCGGCCGAAGTCCAGTGCGACGGTGGTGGCGGATTTCTCCCGGACGCCGTCGAGGCTGTCGACCTCGATGCCGGCCTGGGTCAGGTGCTCCTCCGTCCGCAACGGCGCGATCTCGCTCACCGAGCCGACCATGGTGGTCTTGCCGACGCCGAAGCCACCGGCGACGAGGATCTTGACCGCGCCCGGCACCATGCTCTGGATCGTCAATTCGGTTCTCCTGAAGGGGGACGAGTGGTGTTCCTGGGGTGGGTGGGCCGTCCGGTCAGAGCCGGCGGACGCCCTCGATCACGGCCCGGATCAGCGCGACGTCCGGGGTGTCCGCCGGCCGGACGGGAGCTCTGGTGAGGATCAGCCGGGCGTCGCACAGATCGTCCAGCACCACCTTGACCACGCTCACCGGCAGGTCCAGGCCGGACGCGATCTCGGCCACGGCCAGCGGACGTTCGCGGCACAGCTCGATGATCGCGGCCGCTTCGGGTGACAGCCGGGTGGTGTCCGTGCGCGGATCGGCGGCGACCACCAGGGTGATCAACGTGAAGCCGGTGCGGAGCGGGCCGGTGCGGCCGTTGGTGAGGGCGTAGGGGCGGACCAGAGGGCCGGCGTCCTGGTCGAAGAACCAGATCTCCTCGGCGCCCGCGGTCACGCACCGCCCCCCGGATCGGTGTCGCCGGCCTCGCCGGTCAGCACGGCGACTCCGGCGCCCCGGCCGGCGGTGGCGACGCACAGGAACAGCCGGCCCCTCGCGATCACCGTCTGCCGGACCCGGCCACCGTGGACGCGGTCCCCGGTGCCCCGGGCCAGGCCCGGCAGGCCGGAGGCCGCGGCGGAGAGGTGCTTCCGGTCGGCCCGGTCCGGGCCCCGGGAGAGGCCGACCGACAGGCCGTCCGCGGAGCGGCCGAGGGCATTTCGGGTCTCGGGGACCCGCGCCGGCAGCTGGTCCAGCGGCCGGTTGAGAGCGCGCCCGGCATCGGTGCGCCGCGTCATCACGACTGTTCCTCGGCTGCGGGCGCTGCGGGCGCTGCGGGGGGAGCGGCGCCTGCGGAAGGGGTGGGAGGCGCGGGAGGCGGTTCCGGCGAGGGGCTCGCCGCCCGGGCCGCCCGGCTGCCGCGCTGGACGGCGGCCATGGTGGCCCGGGAGCGCTCCGGCGCGGTGTCGTCGACGGCCGACGGCCCGGTGCCCGCTGCGGGATCGGGCGGCGGCACGGCGGCGGGCGCGTGCGCCTGGCGCAACTGCTCGGCCAGGCCGGCGTTCCGGACCCGCCGGGGGAGGACGGACGGGGTCGGCGGGAGGCCGTCCGGGGCGTGGCCGGACCGGACCTCCGGGACGTCGCCCCGAGCGGGGGGCGCGGGATCGCCCGCCGAGCTCCCGAAGCCGTCGGCGACAGGGCCCCCGACGACGGCGCCTCCGGCGGCCGGGCCCTCGCCGCCCGGGAGGCCGCCGTCCGCGGTCGCGGTCGGGAGTTCGTCGGCCGGGCCGTGGTGGCGCCCCGGCAGCGCGGGCCGGGTCACGACCACCGCGTCGGGCAGCCCGGGGATCGGTGAGCCCGCGGCGGGAGGGGCCGACGGCCCCGGCCCGACCCCGGCCGGTCCGGCGCCCAGCAGCCCGCCGAGGACTTCGGCGAGCGCACCCGACAACGCCTCGCCGGTGCCGCCCCTCCCGCCGGTGCCGCCACTTCCGCCGCTCTCGCCCGCCGTGTCCAGCAGGTCCGTGCCCGGTCCGCCGTCCCGGTCCGGGGCGGCCTCCACCACCGGTGTCCGGGTCACCCGGGCACCGGACGGCAGGCCGCTCACGGACGGGGGCAGCTCCGCCTGTTCCAGCAGCGCCGACGGCACCAGCACCACGGCCCGCGTCCCGCCGTAGGGGGAGGACCGCAGGGTGACCTGGATGTGGTGCCGGGTGGCCAGCCTGGCCACCACGAAGAGACCGAGGCGCAGGTCGTCGCCGAGCGCGGAGACGTCCAGCTCGGGCGGGTCGGCCAGGTAGGCGTTGAGCCGCTCGTACTCCTCCGGGCTCATCCCGAGTCCGCGGTCCTCGACCTCGACGGCCAGCCCCCGTTGAACCTCCTGCGCGGACACCTGCACCTTGGTGTAGGGCGGGGAGAAGGTGGTGCCGTTCTCGATCAGTTCGGCGACCAGATGGATGACGTCGGCGACGGCCTGCCCGCCGAGCGAGACGCGCGGGATGCCCTGGACGACGACCCGGGAGTAGTTCTCCGTCTCCGAGACGGCGCTGCGCAGCACGTTGACCACCGGGACGGCGTTGCGCCAGCGTCGTGCCGGCAGCGCGCCGCCGAGGATGACGAGGTTCTCGGCGTTGCGCCGCATCCGGGTGGCGAGGTGGTCGACGGCGAACAGCTCGCGCAGCAGCTCGGGGTCCTCGTGCTCGCGCTCCAGCGCGTCCAGCATGCTGATCTGACGGTGGAGCAGGATCTGGGTGCGGCGGGCGATGTTGAGGAAGACCTTCTTGGTCCCCTCACGCCCGTGGGCCTGGTGGACGATGGCGGTGAGGGCGGCGGTGCGGACGGCGGCGACGCTCTCGGCGGCCTGCTGGAGTTCGTCGCCGGCGCGCCGGGAGGGGGACCAGGAGGGCGGCGGCGGGACGGCTTCGCCGTTCCGGAGCCGGCTGACCACCTGGGGGATCTCGCGCTGGGCGACGGCGAGGGCGTCGGCCCGCAGGCCGAGGAGCCGGGCGGACACCGCCCTGGCCAGCCGGATCCCGCGGACCAGGCTCCAGAGCAGGAGGACGACGACGGCCGCGCTGACGGCCGACAGGGCGATCCGGTGACCGGCGTCGCGCAGCAGGTAGAGGGCGTACCCCCAGGTGGCGGCGAGGCCGAGACCGGGGACCAGCACGAGAGCGAGGAGAGAGCGGCGCAGCGAGCCGGACCGGCCGGCGCGGTGGCCCGTGCGCGGGGCCGATATGCCTGGCATCTGATTCCTTGGTGCGGGGCCAACGGCGGGTTCGCCCGTGCCCGGTCCAGACCGGGATCCCGGAGCGCCACGGCCGGCGGTGCCCCGGAGGGGGCCGGACAAGGTGACGTGGTGTCACCGTCCGAGCGGTGCAGCACGGCCGCCGACGTCAGGCACGCTATCAGCCCCAGGAGGCCCTCTCGCAATATCAACTGACGATATGTAAGCGGTTGGTGACGCGTTCGCGGGCCGGTGGGGCGGCCGTCGAACGACGCGTTCGGGCAGGTCAGAGCGATGGCCCCGATCGTCGACTGCCTCCCGGGAGCCTGAGGGGAGGTCTCCGGAAAGCCGTCAGGAACAGGTCAAATACGGGAAGTCGGAGGAGGGCCGAAAGCCGGGCGTGGGCCGGTTCCGGGTGTCCGCGGTACTTCCGGGGGGGCGGTTCAGCCCGCCAGTGGCATGTGCAGCAGGGCGGCGCCGGCCGCGCGCGCGGCGTCGGCCTCCAGCCGGGCCTCCCGCTGGGCCAGCTCGGCCCAGGCCCAACTGGTCAGGTCGGAGAGTTCCGCCGACCATTGCTTGCCGTACGTGCCCGAGGCCACCTGGCCGAGCCGCAGCCGCTGGACGTCCGAGGTGCCGGCCGGCGGGTAGATGTGGGTGGCGTCCCGCAGATAGCGCTCGATGTGGAACTCGGCCTGCAGGCCCCGGGCGGCGTGGATCTCCATCGCGTTCCGGGCGGAGTCCAGCGCGAACTCGGTGTTGATCAGCTTGGCGTTCATCAACTCGGGATCGCAGGGCCGGCCGTGGTCCAGCTGGTGCGAGGCGTGGTAGGCGGCGAGCTTGGCGGTCATCAGCCGGGACTGCATCTCACCCAACTTGAGCGCGATGTTGGGAAGTTGCGAGAGTGGCTTGCCGTACAACACCCGCCCTTCGGCGAACCGCACGGTGTCCTCCACGATCGCCGTGTGGATGCCGAGGGCGACGGCGGCCAGGTTCAGCCGGCCGTACAGGGTCGAGGAGGAGTAGGCGACGTCCAGGCCCTGGCCCTCCTCGCCCAGCCGATTGGCGGCGGGAATCCGGCAGTTCTCGAAGACGATCTCGCCGAAGCTGAAGCCGTGCAGGCCGCTCTGCGAGCCGAGGCTGCCGGTGCGAAAGCCCGGGCGGCTGCTCTCGACCAGGAAGGCCGACAGGCCCCGGTTGCCCTCGCCGGTGCGGAGCACCACGCCGTGCACATCGCCGATGTGGGAGTTGCCGACGAACCACTTGCGGCCGTCGAGTACGTACTCGTCGCCCTCGCGCCGCGCGGTGCCGGTCATGCCGAGGACGTGGCCGCCCGAGTCCGGCTCGGTGACGGCGATCGTCGGCAGTACCTCGCCGGAGGCGATCCGGGGCAGCCAGTAACGGCGTTGGGTGTCGGAGCCGAAGTGGATGACCTTGGCGACACCGAGCTGGGAGGCCTGGGTCATCGCGCCCATCGCGCCGCTGACCCGGGCCAGTTCCTCCAGGATGACCGTCTTCGCGAGATGGCCGAGGCCCAGCCCGCCGAAGGCCCGCGGGATGGTGGCCCCGATCCAGCCGCGGTGGGCGATCTCGCGGGAGATTTCGACCTCGACCGTGCGGTCGGCCTCCATTCTGGCCACCTGCGGGCGCACTTCCTTCTCCGCGAACTCACGTACCTCCGCGCGGAGGCTCTCGTGTCGTTCGTCGGTGAAGTAGTCCATCGCCATGCTGGGTCCTCTCGATTTCGGGGTGGTCGTGCCTCCGTCCGTGCAGCCGAACCGCTCCGGCCGCCCAAGGGTGGGGGTGATGAGATGGCGGCCGGTTGCCCCGATGCAGCCGGTGCGCGCGGAAGTGCGAGGCGGGATCCTGACGGAAACCGTCCGTATTTTCGGCAGGGCTCATTGTCGTATGACGATCCTGCCCTCTCCATAGTCGATCTTGGATTGGCGTGAAAGGGATCGCCCGGGAACGGAGGAGGATTGAAAGGCTCCTTCGCGGGGGATTGATCATCCCCCGTTCCGCCACTTCGCCGGACGTTCCGTCAGGTGTCGGTGTGACCGTCCATCAGGCACGAAAGCCGGGTGGGCCGGGAGCGCGGATCGCGACGGAGGTCTGATTACATGTGCGCCATGACTGATGTGATGAGCACTCAAGGCCATCCCCCGGGTGTCGCCGGCGAGTCCGACCGGACCCGCAGGCTGCGCGACCTGGGCCTCAACGAACCCACGGTGGACGAGGCCTTCGACCGCTTCGCCCACCTGGCCGCCAGCCTCACCCGCGCCCCCATCGCCATGGTCAACTTCATCAACGACGAGCGGCAGATGTTCCGGGGGCTCTTCATTCCGCCAAACTCCGCCGACGCCGCGGGCGACACCGGCTGCTCCTGGGCCGACCGGGGGATCGCCTTCGACCTGCCCACCCGGGAGATGCCGCTGAGCCACGGCTTCTGCCCGCACGTGGTCGCCCAGCGCTCCCCGCTGGCGCTCGACGACATCCTCGCCTACCCCCGGTTCGCCGGGAACCCGGTCGTCGACGAGCTGGGGGTGCGCTCCTACCTCGGCGCCCCGCTGGTCGACGACACCAACACGGTCATCGGCACCGTCTGCGTCCTCGACCGCGAGCCCCGCCCGTGGGGCCGCGAGCGGCTGCGCGACATCCAGCACCTCGCCGAGGCGCTGCTCTCCGAGATCCGGCTGCGCGACCACCTGATCGCCCAGCAGCAGGAGATGTTCGCGGCCTTCGACGGATCGCCGTTCCCGATCGTGCTCACCCACGGTCCCGATCAGGAGATCCGGTACGCCAACCCCCGGCACGCCGAGCTCTTCGGCGCGGCGGCGGCCCCCGGCCCGATCGGTCGGGCCTACCCGCAGCTCGCCGCGGCCGGGCTGGAGCAGGCGGTCACCGAGGCCTACCACAGCGGCCGGACCACCGTCCTGAACGACGTCCGTTTCCAGTCCACCCGGCCGGACGCCCAGCGGATCCACCAGATCTTCAGCTTCACCTGCACCCCGCAGCGGACCGCGCGCACCGGCCGGGTCAGCGGTGTCCTCGTCGCCGGGATGGACGTCACCGCGCAGTCCCGCACCGAGGAGGAGCTGGGCACCCTGGCAGCTCTGCTGGTCGACCGGCTCCAGCAGAGCGGTGCCACCACCGGCCGCCACGGACTGGGCGCCGGGCAGGCCGGACTGGTTCTCCCCGGCTGAGCCCCGGGCCCTCCGCATCCCGTCCCCCACTGCCACGAACACGGCCATTGTCACGATCACGCCCCACGAACCACGACCACGACGTCCGACCACGACACTTGAGCACGACCGCTGCCGCGGCTGTCGGCCCGGCCACCGCGGCCGGCCCGCCACCGCGACGCCACGTCCACGAGCGACGTCACGTCCACCGATCCCGCCACCGTGGTGGGGTCGCCTCTCACCCCCGAGGAGAGGCGACCCCACCACGCTGCTTTCCGGGAGCCGCCGGGTCCGTGCCCCGGTCGTGGCCGTAGCCGCCCGGTGGTGGTCGGCGCCGTAGCCGTAGTCGGACTCGCGGCCGCCGCGCGGGTGAACCGGCCGCCCCCGTACCCCGGACGGGCGCCGCGCGACGACCGCCGATGGTAGGCATGGGCCGCATGGAGTGGTTCGCCGGCTGGTTCGCCGCACCCGAGTACGGACCGAGCCGGATGCTGGTGCAACGGCTGCTGGCCGTCGTCTACCTGACCGGTTTCACGGCCGCCGCCGCGCAGTTCCGGGCCCTGATCGGCGCCGAGGGCATGCTTCCGGTGCCCCGCTTCACCGAGCGGGTGCCGTTCCGCCGGGCGCCGAGCCTCTTCCACCTCCACTACAGCGACCGCTTCTTCGCCGCCGTGTCCTGGACCGGCGCGGGTCTCTCCGCCGCCCTGGCCGCCGGGCTGGGCGACGCCGTCCCGCTCTGGGCGTCGATGCCGCTGTGGGCGGTGCTCTGGGTGCTCTACCTGTCGATCGTCAACGTCGGCCAGACCTGGTACTCCTTCGGCTGGGAGTCCCTGCTGCTGGAAGCCGGCTTCCTCGCCGTGTTCCTCGGCAACGCGGACATCGCCCCACCGCTCCCGGTGCTCTGGCTGATGCGCTGGCTGGTCTTCCGGGTCGAGTTCGGCGCGGGACTGATCAAGCTGCGCGGCGACCGGTGCTGGCGTGACCTGACCTGTCTGCGCTACCACCACGAGACCCAGCCGATGCCCGGACCGCTCAGCTGGTTCTTCCACCACCTGCCCGCACCGCTGCACCGGGTCGAGGCCGCCGCCAACCACGTCACCCAGTTGGTGGTGCCGGTCGCCCTCTTCCTCCCGCAACCGGTCGCCTCCTGGGCCGCCGTCGTCGTCGTGGTGACCCAGCTCTGGCTGGTCGCCTCGGGCAACTTCGCCTGGCTGAACTGGCTCACCATCACCCTCGCCCTCGCCGCCGTGGACCCGGCCCGGCTCGGTCTGCCCGTCCACGCCCGGACCTACCAGGGCACCCCCGGCTGGTTCGAAGCCCTGGCGACGGCGGTGACCCTCGCCGTCGTCGGGCTGAGCTACTGGCCGGTCCGGAACATGCTCTCCCGTGAACAGGTGATGAACCGATCGTTCAACCGGCTTCATCTGGTCAACACCTACGGTGCCTTCGGCAGCGTCAGCCGGATCCGCCAGGAGGTGGTGGTCGAGGGCACCGACGAGCCCACCGTCACCCCGCGGACCGTCTGGCACGAGTACGGATTCAAGGGCAAACCCGGTGACGTACGCCGCCTTCCGCGTCAGTACGCCCCCTACCATCTGCGGCTGGACTGGATAATGTGGTTCGCCGCCCTCTCGCCCGCGTACGCCCGACCCTGGTTCCTGCCCTTCGTCGCCCGGTTGCTGGCGAACGACCCGGCCACGCTGCGGCTGCTGCGCCACAACCCGTTCCCGGACGCCCCGCCGACCCACGTCCGGGCGACGCTCCACCACTACCGTTTCACCGACTGGCACGAACTGCGGACCACCGGCGCGTGGTGGCACCGGACCGCGCCGCACGAGTACCTCGCGCCGGTCAGCCTTGACACCCTCACTCGTTCCGGTCACCGGCCGCCGCTCGGCCGCCGGAGCCGTACGGTCCCCCTGGACGGGCTGCGCCGCCGACCGCGTCACCCGCCCGGCCCCGCGCCGCACCACCCGCCCGGCCCTCCCGAGTAGCGGCCGGGCGGGCGGTGTGGCACGCCACACCGGTCCGTCGGGCGGTGGGTGCGTGCAAGGCTCGAACGGGCACCCGTATTCTTGGCCTCCACAACCGGCAGCCCGACCGCGCATCCCCCAGCCCCTCCCGCCGGGGCCTCCGTGCGCACCCGGTCCGCCGTCCCCTCGACGCCCGCCCCGCCGCAGTCGCCCAGAACCGGACCTCACATGACAGTGCTTCACTCGCGCAACGCCGACGCCGTAGACGCCAAGGCCGCCGCAGACGCCAAGGACGCCACGGACCCGGAGCAGAACCGCGGCCAGGCGGCCACGGCGGAGACCGGCCTCCGGGACGACCTCGGCCGCTACGCCGAACTCGGTGCCTTCACCCTCACCGCCGGCACCCACGCCTGGTACGCGGCCGTCGACACGGTCGCCACCCCCGAGGACGCCCGCGCCGCCTCCACCGCCCTCGCCGAGCTGCGCGGCAGCGACCTCCAGCAGACCTGGGAGGCCGTCACCGCGCTGGCCGCCGACGCCAAGATCGAGGTGCCCGGCAGCATCGCCGTCGCGGCGCTGTTCGCCGAAACGCTCCAGCGCGTCCACCAGACCTCCGCCACCCTGGTCGTCGCCGCGTACGACGCCGACCTGGACGCCCTCGCCGCCGCCACGGCCGACCGCGCCTGGCGCCGCGAGAACGGCGTCAAGCTGTCGTTCCTGCGCGCTCGCGGGCTGCGCAAGCAGGCCGCGGCCCTGGTCGTCGGAGGGCGCAAGGTCCGCCCCGAGGAACTGCACGAGGCGCTCTCCTCCGCCAAGATCGAGCGCCGGGCCTGGGCCGTCCTCGCCCCCTCGGGCGCGCTGCCCGTCCCGCCCGTCGACGGCCCGTCGGCGGAGCGGACCGCGGCGGCCTTCGAGACGATCGGCACCGGACTGCGCGACCTCGCCCGGCTGCTGCCCGAGCACGACCTGGAAGCCCTGCCGTTCCCCGAGCTCATCGACCTGGTGGAGCGCCTGGCGGCGGACGAAGGCACGCTCTACCGCCTCCCGACCATCCGCTCGCTGCGGACCACCCTGGAGGAGGCCGGGCTCACCGACCTGCTCGCCGAGCTCGCCGCCGCCCGCGCCGACCGCCGCGCCGCCGAGGCCGCCTACGGCGCCCGCCAGGCCCTGGCCGGCGGCCAGCGTGACGGGCTGACGGCGACGGAGGAGACGGTCTCCGAGGAGATCTCCGAGGAGACGACCCCCGAGGAAGCTGTCGTCGACGCCGCAACCGACGAGGAAACGGTCGTCGAAGAGGCGACCAACGAGGAAACGGTCGTCGAAGAGACGGCTGTTGAGGTCAAGGCCGAGCCCGAGAGCGAGGCCGAGCCGGTGGCCGAGCGCGTCGACTCTGCCGATGCCGATGCCGATGTGGTGGCGGAGCCGGAGGTCGCGGCGGAGGCCGAGACCGAGGCGGACGAGCCCACGGCCGAGGAGCCCGCCGAGGCCCGGCCGCTCGTTGTCTCGCTCCCGTCGCCGTCGCCCGCTGCGGACGATCTGGTGGACGCCGCTCCGGCCGGTCCGGCGCAGGCCGAGGTCGAGGTCGAGCCGACGGCGCTGGAGGACGACCGGTCGGAGGTCGTCGAGCCCGTTGTCGAGGACGCGCCGGTTGCCGAGGCGGTCGTCGAGCCGGTTGCCGAATCCGAGCCGGCCGAGCCCGTTGCCGAGGTCGAGGTCAAGGTCGAAGCATCCGCCGTGGCCGAGTCGGCCGAGGCTGTCGAGCCCGAGGCCGAGCCCGAGGCCGAGCCCGAGGCTGCCGACCCTGAGACGGCTCCGGTTGATCTGGCGGCCGGCACCGACACCGACGTCGAGGCCGCCGTTCCCGTTGTCGAGGACGCGTCGGTTGCCGAGGTGACCGCGGTCGAGGAGACCGAGCCCGAGTCGGTCGAGCCCGAGACTGTCGTCGAGTCCGAGTCCGTTGCCGAGGTGGTTGAGGAGCCGGTGGCCGTCGAGCCGGCTGTCGAGGCAGAGGCAGAGGCAGAGGCCGAGCCCGCGTCCGCGTCCGCGTCCGCGTCCGTTGAGACGGTCGTCGAGGCTGAGGCGGCGGAGGCCGTGGTGGAGGCCCCGGCCGAGGTCGTCGAGTCCGAGCCCGTTGCCGAGGTGGTCGAGGAGCCGGTGGCCGTCGAGCCGGCTGTCGAGGCCGAGCCCGAGCCCGCGTCCGAGTCCGCTGAGACGGTCATCGAGGCTGAGGCGGCGGAGGCCGTGGTGGAGGCCCCGGCCGAGGTCGTCGAGCCCGAGTCCGCGTCGGTGGTTGAGGAGCCGGTGGCCGTCGAGCCGGCTGTCGAGGCGGAGGCAGAGGCAGAGGCCGAGCCCGCGTCCGTTGAGACGGTCGTCGAGGCTGAGGCGGCGGAGGCCGTGGTGGAGGCCCCGGCCGAGGTGGCCGAGCCCGAGCCCGTTGCCGAGCCCGAGCCCGCCGTCGAGGTGGTCGAGGCCGCCGAGGCGGTTCCGGCCGGCCGGCCCGAGAAGCCCGACTTCACGCCGGGCCGTCCGGTGACCGCCTACTCGGCCGACGAACTGCTCGCCGTCGTCCGGTGGCTGGACGGGGACGGAGTCGGCCGCAGCGACGAGGAGCTGCTGCGGGCGGCGATGAAGGAGCTGGGCTTCGCCCGCCTCGGCCCGCGTATCAAGGAGGCGCTGGGCGCCGCCGTGACGGCCGCGCGCGGCTGATCCACAGCACCACCGAGGGGCCCGGTAGGGGCGGTTCGCCGTTTCCACCGGGCCCTTCGGCGTACGCGGCCGATCCTGGTCGTCGACGAGGCTCCGGTCGGTGCCGGTGCCGGTGCCGGTGCCGACCGAGAGGTGGCCGTCCTCGGCTGATGTGATCGCCGTGCCGGTACCTGGGCTCCCGCTGTCGGCCGGTCCCCGCGCCGCGCCCGCTCAGCCCCGGGCGGTTCCCGGTCGGGCCCGGGCGAGCTGTGCCGCCAGCAGCCGGGGTGCCTCCACCAACGACGGCCCGTACCAAGTCAGATGGCGCCCGCTCAGCAGGGCCGCCGGGATGCCCGGGAAGGCCTCCGGGCCGTCGTCCGCGCCGAAGCGGTACGGCTCGTCCGGGAGGACGATCAACTCTGGCTCGCAAGCGAGGAGTTCGGGCAGGGGGACGGCCGGGTAGCGGTCGGCGTGATCGGCCTGGGCCGGTTCGACGCCGAGGCGGCGGAGCAGGTCGCCGGCGAAGGTGTCGCGGCCGAGCACCATCCACGGTCGGCGCCAGATCGGGACGACGGCACGCCGGGGCGTCGGCCGGGGAGGGAGGTCCGCCCAGGCGGCCTCGGCGGCGTCCAGCCAGGTCGGGCGGGCGAGCCCGCAGCCGATGGTGAGCAGCCGGTGGAGGGAGTCGAAGGCCTGGTCCAGGGTGCGGATGTCGGTGACCCAGACGGGCAGGCCGGCGGCGCGCAGCGCGTCGAGGTCGGGGCGGCGGTTCTCCTCGTCGTTGGCGATGACGAGGTCGGGGGCGAGGGCCGTGATCCGCCGGACGTCCGGGTTCTTGGTGCCGCCGATCCTGGTGACGGCCAGGTCGGCGGGGTGGCTGCACCAGTCGGTGGCGCCGGTCAGCAGGCCGGGGGCGGTGGCGGCGACGGCTTCGGTCAGGGAGGGCACCAACGACACGACCCGTCGGACGGGGCCGGCGCCGCCCGGTACCGGCAGCCCGAGGTCGTCCACCCGGACGGCGCGCCCGAACGGGGCTTCTGACGGTGGGTCGGACGAATGGGCGCGAGGGGAGGCCATCCGGCCACCCTAACGAGTTCCACGGTGACCGGGACGGGGAGCGGGGCCGGGACGGGGTCCCGGTCGGGCCCGGGCGTGATCGAAGCGGAGCGGGTGCGGGGCGATGGTGTGGTGCCGGTCCGCCGGGTCGGCGTCCTGGCAGGATGGCGGCCATGGAACGTGTACTTGGAATCGGTGGATACTTCCTGCGGGCCGCCGACCCGGCCGCGCTGGGTGCGTGGTACCGCGACCGGCTGGGCCTGGACGCCGACGAGCACGGCCTGTGGCGTCAGGAGGCCGGGCCGACGGTGTTCGCGACCTTCGAGTCCGGGACGGACTACTTCGGGTCCCGCTCCCAGCAGGTCATGCTCAACTTCCGGGTCCGCGACCTCGACGCGATGTTCGCGCAACTGCGCGCGGGGGGCGCCGAGGTGGCCGAGGAGACGCAGGACATGGCGGGTGTCGGCCGGTTCGGCTGGGTCACCGATCCCGAGGGCAACCGGATCGAGCTGTGGCAGCCGGCCTGACCGCGTGGGCGCGCCGGGGGTGACGAGCCGCGGGTGCGCCGAGATCATCGACCGAACGCCCGGTCCGTCGACGGAAAAGTCGCGGGAACCGGGCGGGCGCGGGGGCCGACTACCTGGTCCGGGCTCGCAGGACGGGCCCGAGCACGACCATTGACCAGGAGAGTTCCATGCGCCCTCGCGTGTTCTGCGGCATCGCGGCCGCCATCGCCCTGTTCGCCACGGCCTGTGGGAGCGGCGGTGGGGGGAGCAGCGCCGGCGGCGACCGGGCCGGCGGGGGCGGGCAGGCCACCGCCGCCGGGTTCCCCGTCAAGGTGGCGGACTGCCAGGGCAGGGAGACCACCGTCCAGCAGGCGCCGAAGCGGATCGTCACCAGTAACGCCGCGAGCCTGGAGATGCTGCTCCAGCTCGGTGCGGGCGACCGGGTCGTCGGGACGGGGTTCCCGCCGGGCAAGGGCAGCCTGCCGGCCGCGTTGGCCGAGCAGGGCGCGAAGGTGCCGGTCCTGGGGGACAAGGTGATCGCCAAGGAGAAGCTGCTCGGCTCGGGCGCCGACCTCTACGTGGACACCTTCGGCGCGATGCCGATGATGGGCGGGGCGGGCGCCGGGCCCAGCGAGGAGGAGTTCGCGGCGGCGGGCATCCAGCACGTCCTGCTGCTGTCCACCGCCTGCGCGGGCACGCCGAAGGCGGCCAAGGCGCCGCGCACCGATCTCGCCGAGGTCGAGGAGGACATCCGCCGGCTCGGCGCGGTGACCGGCACGGCGGCCAGGGCCGAGGAACTGGTCTCCGGGATGGAGCGGCAGGTCGGCGAGGTCCGCACGGCGATCGCCGGCGTGCCCGCCGAGCAGCGGCCGAGCTACTTCCTGTTCGACTTCGACGCCGGCACCAAGCAGCCGATGTCGGTCTGCGGCCGGCAGGTGGCCAACGCGGTCATCACCCTGGCGGGCGCGCGCAACGTGTTCGCCGACTGCGACGCCGACTTCAAGCCGGCCTCCTGGGAGGACGTGGTCGCCAAGAACCCGGACTGGATCCAGCTCGCGGTGCGCAACCGGGGCAGTGAGCAGGAGAACCGCAAGGCCTTCGACGACGCCGAGGCCTTCCTGCGGGCCTTCCCCGCGACCCAGGGCCTGAAGGCCGTCCAGGAGGGGCACTTCCTGCGGATCGGCTCCGAGGTCACCACCATCGCCGGGGTGCGCAACGCCGACACCGTCCGGCAGATCGCGGCCACCGTCCACCCCACGCTCGTCAAGAACGGCCAGTAGACCGTGGCATCGGCCGCCGTCACCGGCAGGCGGAGCCGGACGGGGACGCTGCGCGCCGGGCCGCTGGCCGTGGTGCTCGCCCTCGCGCTGGTCGCCGCGCTGACCGCCGCCGTCTCGCTCGGGTCGGTGGACATCCCGCCGGGCGAGGTCTGGTCGGTGGTCGCCCACCGGCTCACCGGCCACCCGCCCGAGCCCGGCACCCGGGACCTCATCGTCTGGCAACTGCGCGTCCCGCGCGCCCTGCTGGCGGCGATGGTCGGGGCCGGGCTCGGCCTGGTCGGCACGGCCGTCCAGGCGCTGGTCCGCAACCCGCTCGCCGATCCCTATCTGCTCGGGATCTCCTCCGGCGCCTCGCTGGGCGCGGTCGCCGTGATCGTCCTCGGCGGCGGGCTCGGCCTGGAGTTGGCCTTCGGCAGCGCGATCGGGCTGACCATCTCGCTGGCCGCCTTCCTCGGAGCCCTGGCCGCGTTCTCCCTGGTCTGGCTGATGGCCCGGCGCGGCGGCGGGTTCTCGCCGCTGCGCCTCGTCCTGGCCGGCATCGGCATCGGCCAGTTCCTCGCCGGCTTCACCAGCTACCTCGTCCTGCAGACCAGCGACGAACAGCAGACCAGGGGTGTGCTGTTCTGGCTGATGGGCAGTCTCAGCGGCGCCGTCTGGGGCCAACTCGTCGTCCCCGCGATCGCGGTGGCGCTCGGGCTGGCGGTGCTGCAGGCCCGTGCCCGGGGGCTGAACGCGCTGCTGATGGGTGACGAGACGGCGGCCGGGCTCGGAGTGGACGTCATCCGGCTGCGTCGCGAGGTCTTCGTCGTCACCAGTGTGCTGACCGGTGTGCTGGTCGCCGTCTCGGGCGCGATCGGCTTCGTCGGGCTGATGGTGCCGCACGTCTGCCGGCTGCTGGTCGGCGGTGACCACCGCCGGTTGCTGCCGCTGTCCGCCCTCACCGGGGCGGTGCTGCTGGTGGTGGTCGACACCCTCGCCCGGACCGCCCTGGACACCCAGGAGCTGCCGATCGGGGTGGTCACCGCCCTGCTCGGCGCGCCCACCCTGCTCTTCCTGCTGGACCGACGACTGGAGCGGAATTGAGGATCGCGGTCGAGGATCTGAGTGTCACCCTGTCCGGACGGACGGTGGTGGCCGGCGTCCACCTGGTCGCCAAGGAGGGTGAGATCGCCGGGCTGGTCGGTCCGAACGGCAGCGGCAAGTCCAGCGTGCTGCGCACCGTCTACCGGCATCTGCGGCCGAGCGCCGGGCGGGTTCTGCTGGCCGGCCGGGAGCTGGCCGAGCTGACCGCCGCGCAGTCCGCCCGGCACATCGCCGCGTTGCCCCAGGAGCGTGGCGGGGACTTCGAGTTGACCGTCCGCGAGGTGGTGGCGATGGGCCGCACCCCGTACAAGCGGGCCTTCGCGGGGGACGACGCCGAGGACCACCGCCTGGTCGCGGACGCCCTGGCGCGGGTCGAGATGGCGGACGCCGCGGACCGCCGGTTCGCCCAGCTGTCCGGTGGGGAGCGCCAACGCGTGCTGCTGGCGCGGGCCCTGGCCCAGCAACCGGACGTCCTGGTGCTGGACGAGCCGACCAACCACCTGGACGTCCGGCACCAGGTCGAGTTGCTCGGCCTGCTGCGCGAGCAGCGCCGCACCACGCTGATCGCGCTGCACGACCTCAACGCGGCGGCCTCGGTCTGCGACCGGCTGCACGTCCTGCACCGCGGCGCCCTGGTGGCGTCCGGGGCGCCGCGTGACGTGCTGACCGCCGAGCTGCTCGCCGAGGTGTTCGGCGTGCGGGCGGCGGTGGTCGAACACCCGCTCACGGGTGACCCGTTGATCGCGTTCGACCACCGCACGCCCGCGTCGTCCTCGGCGGGGCCGCCGACCTGTCAGACGGTCTCGTAATGGCTCGGTCGGCCGTCACGCTCCACCAGGCGGCCGATCTGCCGGGCCTCCGCGCTGCGCAGCAACTCCCACCGCCCGTCCGGTCGGTGGAGCACCGCGGAGTGCCACGGCGTCATCCAGGCGTCGGCGGCCTCCAGCAGCCGGATGCCGAACTTCGCCACGCCGACCCGCTGCGGGTGGATGGAGAGCCGGAAGGACCGGGGGTGCTGCTCGGCGATCAGGTCGCCCCAGGCGCGGCTGCGCTGGATGACGCCGTACGCGCGCTGCCGGCAGTCCCGCTGCAGGGCGGAGCGGGTGCCGGTGAAGCCGGCGGTGTCCTCGGTGAGGAACCGGGTGATGCCGCGGTAGAGCCGCAGGGTCTCCTCGTCGGTCAGCACCTGTTCGCGCAACTCCTCCTTGCTGGGCGCGTACTGGGCGTGCACCCGGGCCCGCTTCTCGTCGAACGGCAGGTCGCCGAGGACGGCCCGCAGGTCGAAGGTGGCGAGGTGACCCAACCCCTCCTGCGTGATCATCGCGGACAGCGCGTCGGAGTACTGGTCGATGTGGTCGTCGGGAACGTGGATCAGATCGCCGAAGATGTGGCCGTCGGAGCAGATCAGGATTCGCGCGCCCGGTTCGTAGAGCGCGCCGATCCGCTCGCAGAGCCCGTCGAGGAAGGTGAGCGAGAGGCGTTCGCCCTCGTCGGGCAGATGGCTGAGCACCTTGGCGAGGTTGGGGGACTTGCAGGGGAAGCCGGGCAGGGTGAACACGATCGGGTCGCCGACGGCGACGAAGTCGGCCAACTGCTCCAGCTGGAGCGGGAAGTCGGCGGCGGTGGCGTTCACCTCGGGGTCGGAGGCGCGGCGGTGCGGCAGCAGCAGCTCCAGGATCGCGGCGCAGATCCCCGGCACGGACCGCGGGTCCGGGGCGGCCGGGCGCCGGGCGGTGCCGGGTCGGTCGGTGCCGGGTCGGGCGGGGGCGGTTCGCGCGGTGTCGGGGCAGGTGGTGCCCGGGTGGGCGGCGGTGCCGGACTGGGCGGCGGTGTCGGTCGGGGAATCGGTGGCGACGCCGGCGGGCGGCATGGTGGTCCTCCACGGGACGAACGGTGTGCGGGCTTCGGGGCAGGCGGGAGCCACGGCCCGGCGATGGGCGCCGGGCCGGTCAGCGGTGGTGCCGGGGAGCCGTGGGGGGTCAGGCCCGCTTGTCGTAGGCGACCGGGAGGCGGTTCACGCCCCGGGCGAGGACGGCGGGTACCCAGGTGAGCGCGTCGATCCCGTCGCCGTCCTCGGTGGACGGGCGCAGCCCGGGCAGCCGGGTGAGCAGGGTGGCGAGGGCGATCTGGAGTTCGAGCCGGGCCAGGGCGGCGCCGGGGCAGTAGTGGATGCCGTGGCCGAAGGCCAGGTGGGCGTTGGGGGTGCGGTCGAAGTCGAGGACGTCGGCGTCCGGGAACCGGTCCTCGTCGCGGTTGGCGGCGCAGAGCGAGACGATCACCGAGTCGCCGGCCGGGACGGTCGTCCCGTACAGGTCGCTGTCCGCGGCGAAGAAGCGCCAGGTGGTGAGCTCGAACGCGGCGTCGTGGCGCAGCAGTTCCTCCACCGCCCGGGTGAGCAGGGTGGGGTCGGAGGCGATGCCGTCCCGCAGCCGGACGAGCTGGTCGGGGTGGCGCAGCAGGGTGATCAGCATGGTGGTGATCTGGTTGGTGACGGGCTCCTGGCCGGCCACCAGCAGCTGGAACACGATCGAGTCGCGCTCCTCGGGGGTCAACTCGCCCGCGTCGCAGGCGGCGACGAGCCGGCCGAGCAGGTCCACGTCGGGCCCGGCGGGGTCGTGGGTGGCGCGCTTGTGGGCCACCACGTCGGCGATGTAGCCCTGGAGGCCACGCAGCCGGCCCTCGTAGGCCGGGCGGCCCGGGTCCTGCGGGCCGACCGGCTGGACGACCTTGCCCCAGTCGCGGTCGAAGCGGACGGCCAGCTCCGCCGGAAGTCCGATGACTTCGGCGAGGACCCGGAAGGGGTAGTGGGCCGCGAAGCCGGCCACCAGATCGGCGCCGCCGGTCTCGGGCAGCTCGTCGACCAGGGCGTCGGCGAGCTCCTGGACGCGCGGGCGCAGGGACTCCACCCGGCGCGGGGCGAAGGCGTCCAGGACGAGTCGGCGCATCCGCGTGTGCTTCGGCGGGTCCTGGTGCAGCAGGTGGACCTGGAGCTGGGAGTGCTGCGGCTCCGGCATGATCGAGGCGAGCCGGCGCCAACCCTCGTTGCCCAGGGCGTGGTTCTTGCCGAGCCGGGGGTCGTTGAGGGTCTCGTGGGCGGCCCGGTAGCCGGTCACCAGCCAGGCGGCGATCCCGCTCGGGAACCGCACCCGGTGGACCGGTCCGGCCTCGCGCATCCGCCGGTAGAGCGGATAGGGGTCGCTCTTGTACTCCGGCCCGTACAGCGGTACCGGGTCGGGGAGTTCGCCGTGTCCGAACGGGCAGCGCGGGGTGTCCGCCGGGCTGTCCGCGGTCGGATCGTGGACGGTGTCGGTCATGCGGTGGTCCTCCGGTCGGGGTTCGTGGTGCGCGTGCGACGGTGCGGCGTCAGGTGCCGGAGCGGGGGGAGCCCGCGGAGCTGTCGGCGCTCCGGGTGCTCGCGGCGCTCTCGGCGCCGGTGGAGCTCTTGGTGCCGGTACTGCCGGTACTGCCAGTGCTGCCGGTGCTGCGGGTGCTGCGGGTACTGCGGGTGGTGCGGTGGTGCAGGGCGAGGAGGGCCACGGCCGCGGTGGCGGCCAGCGTGGCGAGGACGAGCCCGGCCCGGACGGCCGCGGTGCCGGCGCCGCCGGCCAGCGCGGCTGCGGTGCCGAGGGCGGGTCCGAGGGCGAAGCCGAGGCTGCGGGAGAGCTGGACGGCGGAGCCGGCGGTGGCCAGCTGCTTCGCCGCCGCGGCGCTCATCACCAGGGCCTGCACGGGACCGCCGTTGAGGCCCATGCCGGCCCCGGCGATCGCGAGCCGCCAGGAGATGTCGGCGGGCGTCCAGCCGGCGTCCAGCGGGACGAGCAGCAGCAGACCGGTGGCGGTGACGGTGGCGCCGGTGAGCGCGGTGGGCCGGGCGCCCCAGCGGTCCGCCAGCCGGCCGCCGAAGCGGCCGGCCAGCACCATGCCGAGCGGGAACGCGAGCATGGTCAGCGCGGTGGTGGTGGCGGTGATCCCGTCGTCCCGGCGCAGGTGCTGGGCGAGCAGGTAGTGGGTGGCGGCGAAGCCGGCGGCCAAGGCCAGGACCGAGCCGTCCAGGGCGGCGACGCCGGGGGTGCGCAGGACGGCCGCGACCGGCCGTCCGCCGGGCCGGCGCAGCCAGAGCAGCACCAGCGGGGCCGCGGGCAGGGCGAGCAGCAGGAAGCCGGGCGCGTCGGGCGCGAGGGTCAGCCCGAGCAGCACGGCGGCCACCGCGGAGCCGATCAGCGCGGCGTCGCCGAGCGAGCCCCGGTCGGGCAGCCGCAGCCGCCCGCCGCGCGGGGCGTGCCGATGGGCGATCAGCAGGGCGACCAGGCAGACCGGCAGCTTGACCAGGAAGATGGCCCGCCAGCCGACGTGGTCGAGCAGCAGGCCGCCGATCACCGGACCGGTGACGGCGCCGAGCGGGCCGAGGGTGGCGGGCACGCTCATCGCGCGGCCGCGCAGCTCCGGCCGGACGGCGGTGGCGGCCAGCACCGGCATCAGCACGAACAGCACGGCGCCGAAGGCGCCCTGCGCGAGCCGGGCCGCGACCAGCCAGCCCGCCCACGGCGCGAGCGCGGCGAGCACGCTGCAGAGCGCGAAGCAGCTCACCGCCAGCAGCAGGGCGGACCGGGTGCCGACCTGGTCGAGCCAGCGCCCGGCGGGCAGCAGCAGGGCCACCAGGGGGAGTTGGTAGCCGAGGACGGCCCACTGGGCGGTGGTGGAGGAGACCCGCAGGCCCTCGGCGATGTCGGTGAGCGCCAGGTTGACGACGTTCATGTCGAGCATGGCCACGAACGAGAGCAGTCCGGCCGCCACGACCAGGATCCACCGGTCCGGCGGCTGTGCCGCGCCGTCGCCCGGCCCGCTGCGGGCCGGCGCCTGTCGCGCTGCCATGGGTTCTCCTCCGCTGCCCGGTGCCGTCGCGGACACCGCCCCGGCGGCGGGGTCCGGTACAGCAGTCGGAGCCGGCAGAGCTCCGGTTCCGAACTGGTGAAGGAATTTCCCGGTTGGCCGGAATGTGGCCGCGATGGCCGATCGTGGTCGATCTAGACCTGTTCCGACCGTCACCGATCGGGATGAGGGTCGTCCCGGGCACCGATCGATCATGCCGGTCGGCGCGCGGCCCGGCGGAAATAGCCGTGCCCGTTCCGGGGTTGCAGCCAGGCACGACGCACGGTCGCGGCAGGACCGAAAGGATCATCATGAAGATCGGCATCATCGGCGCGGGCAACATCGGCGGCAACCTCACCCGTCGGCTCACCATCCTCGGGCACGAGGTGTCCGTGGCCAACTCGCGGGGCCCGCAGACGCTGACCGCGCTCGCCGAGGAGACCGGAGCCACGCCGGTCACGGTGGGGGAGGCGGCGCGCGGCGCCGAGGTCGTGGTGGTGACGGTGCCGCTGAAGAACGTGCCGGACCTGCCCTCCGGCCTGTTCGACGGAGCGGCCGAGGGCTTCGTCGTGATCGACACCGGCAACTACTACCCGCAGCAGCGGGACGGGCGGATCGCGGCCATCGAGGAGGGGCTGCCCGAGAGCCGCTGGACGGAGCAGCACGTCGGGCACCCGGTGGTGAAGGCCTTCAACGGGACGTACGCCGAGGACCTCCTGGAGCGGCCCCGTCCGCAGGGCGCCCCCGACCGGCTCGCGCTCCCGGTGGCCGGCGACGACGAGGCCGCCAAGCGCGTGGTCCGCGCGCTGATCGACGAGCTGGGCTTCGACAGTGTGGACGCGGGCGGCCTGGACGAGTCCTGGCGGCAGCAGCCGGACACCCCCGTCTACGGACTGCGCGAGGGTGTCGACGCCGTCGTCAAGGCACTGGCCGAGGCCTCGCCCGAGCGGCCCGCGTCGTTCCGGGCCCAGGCCTGACGACCGCGGGCGCGACCGCCCCGGGTGCCTCAGGCGGCGCGATCGGTCACTCGACGCCGCGCCGACGCCGGGTCGCCCCGGCCCGCGCCGCCCTCGTCGGTCGGCGGCGCGGGCCGGGGTGTGCG
>NZ_JBHYYB010000006.1:0-96855 GCF_042752535.1 Kitasatospora sp. NPDC059327
AGGCGCGGGAGCGCCCCCGCCCGGCGGGAAGCTGCGCGGGATCGGCCACGCGCCCGGCGCGGGCCCGGCCGGCGCGGCGGGAGCGGGGGCCGAAGCGGGCGCGGCCGCCTGCACCGGGGGGGCCTGCACCGGGGCCGCCTGCGGGGGGGCCATCGACACGGGAGCCGCCTGCAGGGGAGCCACCTGCACCGGGGCCGTCGGCACCGGTGCGTCGTAGGCGGCCGGCGCCTGCGGCGCAGCGGCGAACCCACCGGCGGCCGCCCGGCGCTCCAGCTTGTCCAGCCGCGCCTGCAACGACAGCTCGTCGCTGTAGGCGCCCGGCAGCATCACCCGGGCACAGATCAGCTCCAGCTGCAGCCTCGGCGCCGCGTTCCCGCGCATCTCGGTCAGCCCGGTGTTGACGATGTCCGCGGCCCGGCTGAGCTCGGCCGCCCCGAAGCCGTCCGCCTGCGCCTGCATGACCGCGACCCGGTCCGCCGGGGCGTCGATCAGCCCCTTCTCCCCGGCATCCGGCACGGTCGCCAGGATCACCAAGTCCCGCAGCCGCTCCAGCAGGTCCGTGACGAACCGGCGCGGGTCGTGCCCGCCCTCGACCACCCGGTCGATCACCTGGAACACCGTCGCCCCGTCCTGCGCGGCGAAGGCGTCCACCACCTCGTCCAGCAGCGCGGAGTCCGTGTACCCGAGCAGCGCGGTCGCCATCTGGTACGTCACGCCGCCCTCGGTCGCCCCCGCGAGCAGCTGGTCCATCACCGACATCGAGTCACGCACCGAGCCGGCCCCGGCCCGGACCACCAGCGGGAAGACGGAGTCCTCGACCGCGATCCGCTCCCGGCCGCAGACCTCCGTCAGGTAGTCCCGCAGCGTGCCGGGCGGCACCAGCCGGAACGGATAGTGGTGCGTCCGGGAGCGGATCGTCCCGATCACCTTCTCCGGCTCCGTGGTGGCGAAGATGAACTTGAGGTGCTCGGGCGGCTCCTCCACCACCTTCAGCAGCGCGTTGAAGCCGGCCGAGGTCACCATGTGCGCCTCGTCCAGGATGAAGATCTTGTACCTGCTGTGCACCGGCGCGAAGAACGCCCGCTCACGCAGCTCACGGGCGTCGTCCACACCACCGTGCGAGGCGGCGTCGATCTCGATCACGTCGATCGAACCGGGCCCGCCCGTCGCCAGGTCCCGGCAGGACTGGCACTCACCGCACGGGGTCGGCGTCGGCCCCTGCTCGCAGTTCAGGCAGCGGGCCAGGATGCGCGCGCTCGTCGTCTTCCCGCAGCCGCGCGGGCCGCTGAACAGGTAGGCGTGGTTGACCCTGTTGTTGCGCAGGGCCTGCTGGAGCGGAGCGGTCACGTGCTCCTGCCCGATGACCTCGGCGAAAGTCTCGGGGCGATAGCGGCGGTACAGGGCTAGGGACACACCACCGACGATATCGGGACGAGCCGACAAACGCGTCGCCCCTCGACCGGGCCCCATCCGGCCCCGGGAACGCGAAGACCCCTCGTGCACCCGCCAGAGCCCTCCTACCCTTGCTGCCTTCCGGCCCTGGGGGGGTTCAGAGAGATAACGCCACACGAGGGGCTGGCCCCCACAGTACCGGATCCGCGGCCCCCACCTCCACCACCCCGCCTCCCCGCCCCCACTCCACGATCCGCAGGCCACACACCCGGACCACCCTCGACATAGGTGGTCGCGACCACCCCCGAACATGTACTAAGCTCTCCCACGGAGGATTCGCCTAGAGGCCTAGGGCGCACGCTTGGAAAGCGTGTTGGGAGCAATCCCTCACGAGTTCGAATCTCGTATCCTCCGCCATGGCTGACCAGCCATAACGAAGGCCCCGACCGCCTAGCGGTCGGGGCCTTCGTCGTTGCGTGGTCTCAGTTCTGGTCTCAGTTGAGCCCTGGCCCCCAGCACCCGCGCCCGCTCACGCGCCGAGCCGCCAAAACCCCGGCGTGACACACAGGTGGCTTGGCACAATGTGCTGCAGGCCGACGGCGTGTTCGGCTGGCTCAGCAGAAGGGGGCATCGTCGTGGAAGAGCTGGGTGGCGGCGAGCGGATCCTGGCCCAAACCGCAGCGCTCTTCTCCGCGCGCGGCGACCTCGGCATGGTCGCTCTGCTCCGCGCAGTGCGCCAGCTCGACTTCAGACAGACCGATGACGGCTACGTCACAGAGTCCGACTGGCACGACTACTTCTGGGCCGCCGTGTTCTACGTCGAGGAAATTGACCGCCCGACGTTCTCAAACGAGGTTCTGGCGCACGTCCTGCCTGTGCTCGTCGAGGTCTGCAAGCAGAACGACCGTGGTGCGGTCAACCAGATCGAGGTCCGCCCCCTGTTGCCAGAGCCGACTGCTGACTGGCGCCAGTCACTCGCGACCGCAACGGCCCCTACCCCGAGCGCTCGCACTAACCGGATCACCGAGGTCACTCGACGACGCATCTTCGACGCGCTACGACTTCAGAACCTGCATTGGGCTGGCGCTCTCGGCGACGTTGACTTCCTCCAGCGCATCTACGACTTGGATCAACTGCCCAGCGGAGACCCACGCTTCAAGTCCGCCGAAGGCGACATTGTCCAGCACCGGTTCAACAACGACGACTGGCAAGACGACTGGGTCTTCACAGACCCACGCTTCGAGCTGATCCAAGGCCCTGACGACGTCTTCCTCCGCTTCCTCGCGGAGGCGGTCCACCCAGTCGTCCGCCCAGACGAAGAGGAGGTCGAGCGCCTTCTCCAACTCTTCAACGATGCCCTGGGCCGCGACAGCTTCACCATCGTCGCCGTCGACAACATCAGCGGCTACCCCGTCTACGCCGGCCGTCGCATCCCAGTCTCGATCCCGATCTCCGTTGCCGAGCGTGGGGCCGCCTCGAATCCAGGAACCGTCGAGACGTCCGACGCAAACTCGACAGGCTACGAGGCGGTCCGCCGCCGTGCGCGAGGGAACCGCAGAGACTACGCAGTCGACGCGAAGCGGTGGAACCGCGGTGGGCAGGCCGAGATCTTCCAAGCGACCCACAAGACATCGGGCACCCGAGTCGTCTATAAGCGGCGCACCTCCCAGCTGGATGACCCAACCGCCCGAATGCGCCGCGAGATCGAGGTCTCCCAACTCCTTGAGGGTCACGCTCACCTCATGCCGATCCTCGACGCGAACGCGGACGACGGATGGCTCATCATGCCGATTGCCCAGGCCACGGCAGCCGAATGCCAGGGCGACCTGCGAAACCCGAGGAACCTCCTCGAACTCATCAACGCCCTCATTGACGTCCTCTCTGCCGCGCACCGTCACGGGTGGCTCCACCGCGACATCACACCGCACAACATCCTCCTGCTCGATGGCCGGTGGACTCTCGCCGATTGGGGCCTCGTCCGGCGCCCGAACGGGCAGACCACTAAGGTCGACCGCACCCGTTTCTCCCTCGGCACTGAGGGCTTCGCCGCCCCAGAACTGTCCACCACACCCCATGCCGCCACTGCAGCCTGCGATATCTACAGCATCGGACGGGTGATCGCCTGGGCTCTGACTGGAGAGAAACCCCAAGCCAACCGCCAGCTCTTCCCTGCACCGGGCCCCTGGCGCACCATCGTGCGGCGCACGACCGAACTCGATCCGCAACTTCGCCCGCAGAACGTTCAGGGCCTACTACGCCTGATCGACACCGAACTCGCAGGCCCCCCAGCCACCCTGGAGGACAGAGCCCGCACGCTCGGGCTCCAAGCCCAGCAGGGCAACCAAGGTGCCATTGAGTCACTCACCGGCCTCGCCGTCGAACACCCCAGCCACTACGACCTTCACCTCCAATTCCTTACTGACCTGCGCCCTGAAGCCGTGGCCGCACACCTTTCTGCGAACCCCGCGCGAGCTACTGTCGTGCTCGGCTCGTTTACGCGACTGGTCGACGGCGATGGCAGCCGCCGCGTCCAGTTTGGCGAAGCCGCCCGCGCCGTGATGTGGCTCCGCCGTATCGCCGCAGCAGCGGCCGACCAAGAAGCATGGGACCTCCTCGACGAAGCCATCCGCTGCATGCTCACCTGGGACGGCGCATGGGACCAGTGGCGTGCCCAGGACCAAGTCACCCCATGGCTGCGCAGCCTCTCCGGCAATGCAGCCAATGTCGTCGCCGCTGCGCTCCACGACCACCCCAGCTCAGCAGGGCACTTCGGTCAACTCGCCCAGGATGGCAATGTCGACAGTGGCATTCGTCATCAGATTCAGGCTGCCGTCAACCGCAGCCGATTCTGAACCGAGCGATTCCCTGACGGGACCAGCAGAGTCAACGAGCGTACGGAGGAGTCCAGCTGCGATGCAGTAGGACTCCTCCGCTCAGTTGGAGCGTTCTGCTCAGGCAGCGTCTTCGCTGGACCTCTGTGAGGCAAGTCCAGCTTCACCCCACAGGGCCTCACCGATCTTCTTGCCGACGTCGTTCAACATCGGCTCGGTGACGTGCTGGTAGCGCTGGGCCATAGAGGTCGAGGACCAGCCCATGATCGCCATCACGATCCGCTCCGGCACTCCGAGCAGGAGCAGGACGGTCGAGGCGGTGTGGCGGGCGTCGTGGAGGCGGCCGTCACGGATGCCGGCCTCGCGCAGGAGCCGCTTCCAGTGGTGGTAGTCAGTGCTGGGGTTGAGCGGCTCGCCGGTCTCCGAGGTGAAGACGTAGCCCTTGTCCGTCCAGAGGTCCCGGGCAAGGACCCGTTCCCGGTCCTGCTCCTCCTTGTGCTGCCGGAGGATCAGGACGAGTTGCTCGGGCAGCGGAACCGCGCGTCGCCCGGCCCGGGACTTGGTGTCCTTGGTCTCGCGCCGAATCGGCTCCTTCTGTGGGCAGAAGCCGGGCTTGCGTCCACAGCGGTCACCGCAGCCGTGCTGGTACTTGGGCCGCAGCCGGCCGCGCCGGACCCAGGCGACGCCGCGGGAGAAGTCGACGTCCTTCCACTGGAGCCCAAGCACCTCGCTCTGCCGCAGGCCGAGGGCGAGCGCGAAGAGCCAGCGGGCGGAGTTCCGGCGCCTACGCGCCGTCTCCATGAGCGCCTGGACCTCCTCGATCTCGAACGGCTCAACCTCCTCCTCTTCGAGCTTCGGTGCCTTGGCGATGGTGGCCACGTTGCGGACGAGGTGATCGCGCCTCACGGCCTCGCCGAGGGCGACACGGATGGTGCGGTGGGCCTGATGGGCGGTTCCAGCGGCGCTCCCGGTGTCCTGCATCTTCCGGTAGAAGCGCTCCAGGTGCTCTGGCTCCAGCTTCTCCAGTCGGTGGGCGCCGAGCCCGGGGACGAGGTGCACGCGGACCGCCACCTCGTACCCGGCGTGGGTGTTCTCGCCGACGGTGCCCGGCACGATCTCCGTGATCCAGTGGGTCAGCCACTTGCCGACGGTCCACTTCTGACCGGCCTTCGGGACCGTGCCGTTGTCGCGCAGTTTCTCCAGCTTGCGGACCTTGGCCGTGACCTCGGGGCGGGTCTTGGCGCTGACGTGACGACGGTCGGGGGTGCCGTTGTCCTTGACGCCGACGGTGACGCGCCCGTGCCAGCGGCCGTCGCTGCCCTCGTAGATCGAGGAATCGCCGTTGGGCTTGCGAGTGTTCGCCATCCGCTCCCCCTCAGGCCGCGAGGGCAACGGTCGAAGTGACGACCTGACCACGAGCAGCCACGTACTCCTGGAGCGCCTCGGCGGGAACGCGGCGAAGTCGGCCGATCGTGACCGACTGGACCTCGCCGGAGGCAACCAGGGCGTACATCGTCGTACGACCAATGCTCAGTCGGCGGGCAGCTTCCTCGACGGTGAGCGCGACCAGAGTGGGGTCAGCCGCAGAACCGCCCTGACCAGCGATCAGGCGGAGAAGCACCTGCTCGGTGGTACCGAGGGCGTGCGCCACTCGGGCAAGCTCGAACGATGTTTCGGACATGGGTGTCCTATCCCAGCGGCGCTTTCGGCTATGCGCCGCCGTTGTCGATGTTCCAGGGATGGGCGATTGGGTTGTTCGAGTCCACGTGCCCCCGGCGTTCGTAGCGCCGAGGGGCTGCGGAGGGCATGGCTGGTCGAGGGCCCACGGGCTGGCAAGGCCCCTGGTCGGACCGGCGGGACGGGACGTTAGCCGCAGATTACGGCCGCACCAAACCGCCGGAGGCCCGGCATGATGCCGGTCATCATCGGGTCGGCGAAGGGACGACGTGCGGAACCAGCAACTGCAGCAGGGTGCCCTCTGGCGGCCAAGCAGCCCCGGCTGTGGCGGCTATGCCTCGGTTGCCGGGTCGGCAAGACCCTCAGCGGCGGGCGAGCCGGGCGGGAAGTCCGGCGAGCGGTAGTCGTCACCGGCCACGTCCGCCACAACCCGAGTGATCATCGCTCTGATGAGCTCTTCGAGGTTCGGGTGGGCATGGCCGTAGGCGTCGAGCGCCTCGCGGGCCCGGTCCGTCTCCTTGCGGGCGGCGACCGACTTCTGCCAGGCCTCGGCGAACTCCGCCAGCAGCCGCTTCACGTGAGCGTTCGCGGCGATCTCGGGGGGTCCGACCAGGTTGTCCAGGGAGATGTCGAAGACCTTGGCGAAGCCGATGGCCTCGTCCAGGTTGACCCTGCGCCGCGGCTCGCCGCTCTCGATGCGCCACACCGCCGACTGGTTGAGCGGGTAGCCAGCTTCGGTCAGGCGCTCGGCGAGCGTGGCGGTACTCCACCCTCGCGCCTCGCGCTCCATCTTGATGCGCCGGGCGACGTTCTCCTCCCCTTCCAGCCGTTGTCGCCGGTCCTCGTCAGCCACGATCAACCCTCCATGCATCGTCGTTAAGCCCATTTGCAATGCGCCGAGCACGACGTGGACGTGATGCACGGTGAATCGCAACTAAGCCGAGCCGCATTGGCCAGTCGGGCCAGCCACCCGTCACCACCGACGAAAAAGGCCCCCAGTGCTACGAACACCGGGGGCCACAGCAGAAACCTCGAACCGCCCATCCCTGGAGCAGTCGACAACGGAGGAACCGGGTAGCCGCCCGAATCCTCCGAGTGAGGACACCGCTGTGGACAAGCCTACGGCCCCGCCGCCCGGCCCGTCAGCCCACGACCGGCGAAAGGACCACCGAGCGCCGGAACCCAACCCCGTGCCCGTCGACACCACCTTCGGGGAACCGCCGCACAACATCGACGCCGAACAGGCGGTCCTCGGCGCCTGCATGCTGAAGCACCAGGCGGTGGATCAGGTCCGGGGCACGCTGGACGCGAGCGACTTCTACCGGCCCGCCCACGAGACCATCTGGCGCGCGATCCTCGCCCTGCGCGCCGAGGACGCCCCGACCGACCCCATCGCCCTCGCGGACCACCTGCGAGGCATGGGAGATCTCTCCCGCGTCGGAGGCTCGTCCTACCTCCACACCCTGGTCGCCGTCGCGCCGCCCTCGACGGACAACGCCGACTACTACGCGCAGATCGTGCGCCGCGACGCCCAACTGCGGACCCTGCATGCCACCGGCCTCCGCACCGTCCACCAGGCGCTGACCCCGGGCGCCGACCCGGACGAGATCCGCACGGCCGTCGAGACGGAGATCCGTGACGAGCGCGAGCGCGCTCTCGCGTCCGGCAGCAGCCGCCTGTCCCGCTACATCGTCAACGGCTGGGACTTCGTCACCAAGACCGGCGCGGACAAGGAACCTCTGTGGGGCACCCGCGAGCAGACCGCTTGGGCCTCCGGCGAGAGCCTGATGATCGTCGGTGCACCGGGCGTCGGCAAGACCACCCTGGCCCACCAGGTCGTCCTCGCCCGCCTCGGTCTGCAGGCCGCTGTCCTCGACCTGCCCGTCGCTGAGGGAGAACGCGTCCTCTACCTCGCCATGGACCGACCCCAGCAGATCGCCCGTGCCATGGCCCGCCGCATCACCCCCGACAACGAGGCTCTCCTTCGCGACCGCCTCGCCGTGTGGCAGGGACCACTCCCCGCCACCCTCGACAAGGAACCCGACCTCCTCGCCGAGCTCGCCGCCGCCCACCGCGCCGACACCATCGTCATCGACAGCCTCAAGGACGCGGTCAGCACCCTGGTGGACGACTCCCTGGCCGTTGCTTTCAACAACGCCCGCATGCGCGCCCTGCGCTCCGGAGTCCAGATCATGGAGCTCCACCACCAGCGCAAGGCCGCCGCCGACGCGCCGCGCGGCATGCGGCCGACGCTCGACCGGGTCTACGGCTCGACGTGGCTGACCGCCGGAGCAGGCAGCGTTCTGTTCATCGCCGGAGAGGCCGGCGACCCGGCGGTCACCATCCACCACCTCAAGACCGTAACCGGCGAGATCGGACCGCTGCCGGTCATCCACGACCACCAGCGCGGCACCACCTACGTCGAACCCACCCTCGACCCGGTCACCCTCCTCCGCGCCGCGACAGACGGACTGACCGCCCGTGACCTGGCGACCGCCCTGACCGGCGAGGCCAACCCTGACCGCGCCGACATCGAGAAGGCCCGCCGCCACCTGGACCGCCTGGTCAAGGGCGGACTGGCGGTCAAGAGCGAGGGCACCGCTGGTGGTGTCGGAGGCGGTCAGCAGGCTCGATACTGCCCGTCCGCTCGGCACATCACCGCCGTCTCCTGACCGCCGCAGCGGTCACCGAGGTGACCGGGGACAGTGCACTGACCGCTGTCCCCGGTCAGTCCGTCGTTCTGACCGGGGACAGTGACCGGCGGGTCGGTCAGTCGGTCACTCCCACTGACCGAACTGACCGGAGTGACCGCATCGGTCAGCGCCCCTGCGAAACGTGGCAACCGGCGCAGCCGACCGCACCAGTCGCAGCCTTTGCCGCCGGTCAGCGGCGGATCACCAACGCTCCCAGGCGGCAGTGGCGGGACGTGCTCCCGTTCACGGGGCCGTCCACGCAGCCCTCTCGCGCTGAGCGTGGCGACAACCGCTCACAGCGTCCACGCGGAGCGCAGAAACCGCAGGTGAAGCGATCACGAAGTCGTACACGCCGTCCACTCGACCCAGCGTTCACGCGCGAGCCCCCCTTTAGAAGGGGGCTCGCGTGTACGCACCGGCGTGGACGCCTCATCGTCCAAGCCTCCGTCAAGCCGTCTGGAGCCGGAGCAAGTTGTGGGGTAAGCGCTGCTTAGCCCCGGCACCGCCAAGGCGGAGCAAGGAGTCCTTACCCCACCCGCTCCCCTTGGGGGAGCAGTTGCCCTCGCCCAGGGGTGCGAGGGCAACGCAGCCGGCCGCCATGCGGGAACCCGCGTCCTCCCGCTCGGTGGCGGCTTCCGAGCGGGGGATGTCCAACCAACTTCGCCCCCTCACACCGTGGCGACCGGCCATCCGTGGCGGGAGAAGGAGGGACCTCCATCGTGGTAGGCGGCCAACGCCTGCACGGAGGTCGGGAACGTGGGCTCGGGGAAGCGATCCGCCTCGACCCACTGGGCGGCCAGGTGTTTGTCCGGCTCGGTGTTGGTCAGGTCGCCGGTCCACCTGTCGGTGGCGAAGACGAAGAGGACGAGCTGCCCGGCCTGGTCAAAGCCCTGCTCGACGTGGATGACGTGGACGAGTTCGAGATCGGCCGGGTCGACGAGCAGGCCGGTCTCCTCGTTGAGCTCGCGGGCGGCGGCCACGTCCAGGGCTTCACCGGGCTCGACCTTGCCACCGGGGATGGTCCAGGCCGGCTGCGGCGACCAGTTGCGAGCGGTGTAAAGCACGGCGGCGACCGCGTCGGTGTCCTTGTCGTGAACGATCACGCTGACCGCATTTCGGCTGTTCATCACGCTGGTCGTGGTCACGGTGCCCACTCCTTGTTGAAGTGCCGGAGGATCTCGGTGGTCCGGCCGGGTGGCTGGGACTGGCTCCGCAGCTAGGGCGGCGTGGGTGCTCAGCGCCCGAGCGTGAGCCGGTCGGCGTCGGTGCGCGAGAAGACCAGGTCGGTCATGTGCTCCGGGGTCTCGGTGCACCGGACGGGCGACTTCGGTCGGAGCATGGCTTGGGGGTAGGTAGCCGGGTCGTAGTCGTTGGTGAGCGTGTACGGGTGGAAGCCGTGCTCGTGCAGGGCGTCGATGATGCCGGCGGCGCTCTCGCCCTGCTTGGCCAGGAGCTTGGGGGTGACTTCCACGACCAGTTCCACGTCCCCGCGCAGGTGCGGGAGCGCGGGCAGCAGTCCCCTGACCGCCGCCGCTTCCGCGCCCTCGACGTCGATCTTGATGACTCGGGCGGTGTCGAGTTCGGCCTGGCCGAGGAGTTCGGTGAGCGGTGCGGCCGGCACGTGGAAGGTGGTGTGGAAGTGGCGGGGTCGGATGGCGGTGGTGTGACCGAGGTTGGCCGGGTCCTCCAGGTAGAGGGTCAGCGTGCCGGTGAGGTCGGAGGCGGCGGCGCAGACGGTGCGGATGTTGACCCGGTGGTTGGCGATGGCCGCGCTGGTGAGGTCGTCATGGAACAGCGGGGTGGGCTCGATGGCGACGACTCGGCCGGTCGGTCCGACTGCGTGGGAGGCCAGGAGGCTGAACGCGCCACGGTGGGCCCCGACGTCGACGAAGGTGTCCCCGGGCCGCAGGCGGTCGCGCAGGAAGGCGCTCAGGTTCGGCTCCCACGCGCCGAAGAGGTACTGGTAGCGCTGGATGACGTCGCTGGTGGTGACGGTGACCTGGTCCCCCGAGCGCAACCGGGCAGTGGTGTGGAAGGGACGGGTTCGCAGGTGGTCGTCGAGGAAACGGTCGACGAGCTGGGCCTTGCCGACAGTTCCGGGCGCGTGGCGGACGTAGGCCCGCAGCAGACGGGCGAGGGCGGAGGCGGGCACGCGTGTACTCCTTCAGGTGGCGGAGGGTGCGGAACGCGGTTCCCGGAGCCGGCCGCGGTGGCAGACTTGCCGGTGAACGCTGTTGGTGGTGAGGGGAGTTGTCGGTGGCCGAGAGTGGTCCGGTGGTGTTCCTGCTGGTGGGGCTCACCGGTTCGGGGAAGACGACCTACGCCCAGCGGGAGCTGGAGCCGCAGAATGCGGTGCGGCTGTCGGTGGACGAGGCCGTCCACGAGCGGCACGGCCGGTATGGGATCGACTATCCGGAGAACACCTACTTCGAGAAGGAGGCCCCGGTCGTCGCCGAGCTGCACTCCCGGCTGGTCGAGCTGGTCTCCGAGGGCCGGGACGTGGTGTGGGACCACGGACTGTGGCAGCGGAAGGACCGCGACGCGATGAAGGAGCTGGTGGAGTCGGCCGGCGGTCGGTGGCGGCTGCTTTACTTCCCCGTCGAGCGGGACGAGCTGCTGCGCAGGCTGGCCGAGCGCAACCAGCGCGGCGACGCGAATGCCCTGATCGTGACCCCTGAGGCGCTGGACGACTTCTTCGCGCGGTTCGAGGCGCCTCAGGGCGAGGGCGAGGAGATCGTGGAGCCGGACCGACTTTGAGGCGTCGGCGGGCGCCAGGCGGTGGTGATCTTGGCGGCTTCGGCGGCCCAGCCGTTGGGCAGGCCGTCGAGGGTGACTTGGCGGAAGGCGAGTCGCGGGTCGGAGACGTCGATGCGGCCGTGGTGGCGGTCGACGTGCTGGAGCAGGCGGGACGCCTCGCTGCGGACGGCGGGGCTGTCCTCGGCCCAGGCGCCGGAGGCGAAGCGGTCGACGCGGCGCCGCAGGTCGTCCAGGACACCGGCGCGCCACTTGAAGTGGTGGACGCACGCGAGCGTGTGCGGGTCGGGCTTGCGTCCGGGAGCACGGTGGTTGCCGGAGGCGACGGTGACGTCGGAGAGCGCGAGGACGATCTTGCGGGGGTCGCCGTGCAGGAGGCGGTGGGTGAGGTGGCCGCCGAGAGGGAAGGCGCGGTCGAGGCCGCTCTCGGGGCGCCAGAGGGCGAGGCGGCCATCGGCGGTGACCCGGTCGAGCATCAGCCCGCCCACCACCGCCCGGCCGTTCTCCTCGGCCTCCTCGGTGACCTCGCCGAGCGGGGCCGGGTAGGTGTGGAACTCGTCTGAGTCGGCGAGCAGGTGCCAGCCGGCGCCGGCCTGTTCCCGCAGGGCGTCGCGCAGTTCGGTGTTGGTGTGCTCGTGCCACGGGCCGGTAGTGACCTGGCCGAAGGGCAGGTCGAGTTGTCGGGCGGTGTCCAGCAGCTGGCGGCGCCATGCGTCGTGGACGTGGTCGGGGAAGTGGAAGGCGAGGTGGAAGCGCTCGACGCCGAGCGCGCGGTAGTGGGCGGTCCAGGCGGTCAGAAGGGCCGGTTCGACCGGGCCGATCACGGCGACCAGCGAGGGCGGGGCGGGCGTCATCGGTACTCCTTGGCCAGGTCCGTGTAGGTGTCGATGAGGTAGGCGGCCTGCTCGGAGGCCGGGAGCATGTCCAGCACTGCGGGGGCCTGCAGTCCTGGCCGGGCGGGCGGCCTGTCCGCCAGCTGGCCCAGGGTCTTGGCCAGGGCGTCCGGGTCGCCGGCCTGGAAGAGCCGGGTCCACGGCTGCCCGGCCAGCTGCTCGGTCAGGTCCGGGTCGTGGTCGGAGACGATCAGCGGGACACCGAGCCGGGCGGCGTCCATGACCAGCCCGGACTCCTTACCGGTGCCGGGACGCCGTGCGACCAGGGCGGCATCAGCGGCGGCGTAGACGAGCCGAAGGACGTCTTCGCTGACCGGGCCGGGCACGGTGTGGACCCGGACACGGGGAAGGCGGTGCCAGCGCTCGAGGACGGTGTCGTCCAGCGGGGTGCCGCAGACCAGGACGTGAAGCGGCTCAGTGAGGCGGTCCAAGGCGGAGTCGACGGTGGTGAGGTCCTTGTAGGGCCACCAGCCGCCGACCAGGCAGACCGCCGTCGCCGAGGCGGGGATGGTGAAGGCGGCGCGGGCACCCTCGCGCTCGGCGGCCGTGAGGGGCCGGCCGTCGTCGACCGCGAACGCCCGCACCCGGCCCGAGAGGCGCGGAAAGGCCGGGGAGAGCCGGTCGCGGACGGCGGTGGTCGGATAGAGGGCGACCACGTGCTTCTCGCTCCGCCGGGCGAGCCGACCCAGCAGCCGGACCGGCGAGTCTTCGGTGGTGACCAGTTCGTGGATGAACCGCAGGTGCGGGGTGCCGCCGAGCAGGGCGGCCATGCCGTGCAGGGCTTCGCTCGCGCTGAGGATCACCACGGCCGCCGGCTGAGGGGCGAGGCGGCGGGCGGTACGCAGGCATCCGGCTTCGGTCAGGCAGCGGGCGATCAGGGTGACCTGGTGCGGCAGCCGGCGGAGCGGCAACGGCCAGCGCCGTGAGCGGAAGGCCCGCTTGCCAGCGGTTGAAACGCGTTCCGCCGCGCGCGCTGCGGCCAGCAGGGCCTTCGCCGCCGGACCCACCGGTCCGGCGGCGATCAAGGCGCCGGACCGCAGCAGCGCACCGGGGCCGTCTGCGATCCCCTGCGGGGTGATGACCACGGCACCTGGGCGGGCGGCGGCGAGCGCCGTCAGCGTGCGCTGGTGGTGCCCGCCGCCGAGGTGCGCCTGCGGCTCGATCAGGACCAGCGGCTCGAACCGGGTGCTCATCCGGCGACCGCCTGCTCGCCGTGCAGCGTGATGAAGTGCCGGTGCAGCCAAGGCGGGTCGTTGAGCGCCTCGAAGCGCTTGGGGTCGCGGGCTGCAGTGCGGGCGAACTCCAAGCCGTCACGAGCCCCGGCTGCCGCGTAGTCGGCGAAGTCGCCGTCCTTGCTGGCAGTCCAGGCGTCGATGCGTTCCTGGGCGGAGGCGTCGGTCATGCCGTACTCGCTGCCGCGCGCGAGCATCGCGCACTCCCGAAAGCCCGCCTTCCAGGCGTGGAACGGGGTCTGGTTGAACAGGGTGGTCCCGGCAGTGTGCGGGCTGAACTCGACCCGCCCGGGCAGCGCGGCCAGCACGTCGACGGCCTGGCCCATCTCCCGCAGTGCGCTGGTGCGGATCAGCTTGAGGCCGCCATAGCCGTAGGTGAGCCCGTTGACCGGATTGACGGCCCGCCAGACCCGCATCGACACCCCGTCAGCCAGCGGCTCCACCGCGCTGGCGGGGAAGGCGGGGTCGATGGCGAAGTCGCCGTCAGCGAGGAAGAACTGGTCGGTGTCGACGAGTTCGGCCGTGAGCCGGTAAGCGCGGCGCATCCCGCGCACCCCGTGCAGACGCTTGACGGTTCCGCCCAGCACGCGGGCCAGGCGGGTGTGCAGGGAGTCGGCCAGCGGCTCGTCGTAGGAGAGCAGGACCGCGTCGAAGCCGGTCACTTGATCGCCTCCAGGTAGCGTGCGGCCACCGCAGCGGGCGTCAGGTCCGTGGTGGAGGCGAGCGCGCGCTTGGCGTGCACGAGGTAGAACTCGGGGTCGGTGGCGAGGCGTTCGGCGATCCGGACGGCCTGGTCGTCGGTGTCGAACACCAGCTCCGGGTCGAGGTGCTCGGCCAGCCAGCCGATGCGAGGGCCGATCACCGGCAGGCCCATCGCCTGGCAGTCGATGACCGACATGGACCAGGGGCAGCCGGGCCGGAACGGCGCGATGCCGAAGTGGGCGCCGACCAGCAGGTTGCGGTAGCGGACCCGGTCGCCGCGGTCGGAGGCGATGGCGACGCCGTCCACGGCCGCCAGCTCCTCCAGGTTCCGCTCGGGGCTGGGATCCAGGCGGATCCGCTCGGCGCTGCGGGTGCCGAACAGGTCCATCACGGTCAGCCGCACCGGGGCCTCGGTGACGAGGTGGCGGGCGAGCTGGGTGAAGCGGGCGGTGCCGTAGTGGGCGTACAGGCGGTGGTTGTAGATGCCGACCGCCCGTCCCTCCGGCGGGGTGATCTCGGCAGGGTCGCGGACCAGGCGCACGTCCCTGGGGGCGGGGACCACGTGCAACTTGTCGGTGAGCTCGACGCCGGTGCGGGCGGCGGCAGCGGCGGTCCACGAGGCGGCGGTGCCGGAGTGGACCAGGACGCGGTCGCAGGCCGCGAGACCGGCGGCGAAGGCCAGCAGCACGCTGCGGCCCAACCCGCCGTCGTCCATCGCGGGGTCCAGCTCCAGCTGGCCGGTGTCAGTGAAGGAGAACGGCAGGTAGTGGCAGTAGCCAGCGATCCGCGCGTCCGCTCCGGCTTCCAGGAGCGCGGCGCGGATCGCGGGGGCGGCCTCGATCTGGTTGGCCACGACCACTTCGGGCTGCTGGCGGCGGAACAGCCGCACCAGGCCGCCGACACCCGGGTTGAAGCGGGCCCGGTACTTGGTCGAGGGCGACGTGGTCCGCACGAACTGCACGCGGTCGTCGCCGGCCGGGACGGGAGCGGCCACTGTGACCTCGACCCCGGCATCGGCCAGGGCCGGGGTGAGCATGTCGGCGAAGGTGTAGCCGGAGTCGGCAGTCAGCTGGCTGGAGTTGGAGACGTTGAGCAGGTACAGCAGGCGCATCGCTTGGGCCCTCCCTCTCTCGGCCCGGGTGTCGACCCGGGCTGGCAAAAGAAGGAAACCGGCGACCAGGAGCGTGACAGAATGATGAATCGAGATCACTCACGGTTCATTCATCTCATCCAGCAGCCAGGGCGGGGGCCTTGATGGACGAGCGCGACGACAGCCCGACCGTTGAGCAAGCCGCCGAGGCGTTCGCAGCGGAGGTCTCGTACTGGCGCGAGGTGCGCGGCCTGTCCAAGCGGGGACTCGCCCTCAAGATGGGCTTCGACCCGTCGTACGTGAGCCACGTGGAATCCGGTCGGCACAAGCCGACCGAGGACTTCGCGCGTCGCTCGGAGGAGACCCTCAACGCGGGCAAGGCCGTCTGGAAGCGCTGGCTGGACTATGAGGCCGCCAAGAACCGAGCAGCCCCGGCTGCGGCTCCGCCAGCCCCGCGCCGCCCCGAGCAGCCGTACGCGACGGGCTCGGCGATCATCGTGGCGCACGACGGCGCGCGCCTGGACTTCGACGGCTCCCAGTACCGGCTGACGATGCGCCGGCTGTTGCGGAACACCGGCAGCGAGCCGATCACCCGTTACTTGATCCGCATCAGCGTCGACCGCTACCCCGGTGAGCCCGAGCGCTCCAACGCCCACTACCGCGAACACCCGCTGACCTGGGACGAACTCGCGCTGACCGCGACATGCCGCGGGGAGGCGATGAACTGGCAGACCAAGCACGACCGCGACGCGTTCAAGGAGGTGTGGCTGCTGTTCGAGAACGAGCAAGGCCGCTTCCCGCTCTACCCCGGCGAGGAGGTCTGGATCGAGTACGCCTACTCGGTCGGCGAGGAGAAGTGGGGCCGCTGGTTCCAGCGCGCGGTCCGCCTGCCCACCGAACACCTCGAAGTCGAACTCGTCTTCCCCGCCGCCCTCGACCCCGCCGTGTGGGGCATGGAGACGTCCATGACCGCCGAAGCGGCACCGCTTCGGACCGCCCCGATCCGGCGCGAGGAGGGCGGCATGCGCGTCTTCTCCTGGAGCACGTCCACGCCGGACCTCCACGCCCGGTACCGTCTCGAATGGCGGTTCCGGGCCCGACCCGAACGCGACACGACCCAAGGGGAGTTCAGGTGATCCAGGTGCGGCCCAGCGAGCAGATGCGTGACCTCGGCGTCGTGCAGGAGGGCGAGCCCGTACTCGCCGAGCCCGCCCGAGCGTTCGACCTGCCCACCGAGCGCGAGGCCGCCGAGCAGGTCATCGAGAAGCTGTTCACCGCGATGGAGCGCATCGGCCAGGTCCACCCCTTCGCCAAGGGCATGGGCATCGCGGCACCACAGATCGGCATCGGCCGGGCCGCCGCCATCGTCCAGCCCGCTTCCCCGGACGCTCCGGCGATCGTCCTGCTGAACCCGCGGATCACCGACCGCTCCGACGAGATGGACGAGCAGTTCGAGGGCTGCCTGTCGTTCTTCGACGTTCGCGGCTTGGTCCCCCGGCCGCTGCAGATCACCGTGGAGACCACCACCCTGGGCGGCCAGGTGGCCACCACCACCTACGAACGCGGCCTCGCCCGCCTGATCCACCACGAGATCGATCACCTCGACGGCCTGCTCTACACCGCACGCATGGCTGCCGGCGTCGAGCCCATCCCTGTCGAGCAGTACCGGCTGACCGGGAGGGCATGGGCCTACGAGCAGTAGCGGAATCGAGCCCCTCCGCCTGCCGTGAGCAATTACCGCCGCCCGGCATGCTGCTCGGATGGAGGAACTCCGGGCCGCAGGGGCTTTCCGTACCTAGTTGCACGAGCGTGTGTCTGGAACAGCCACAGCGGTTCAGTGAACGTGAGTAGGATCACGTTTGATCCGTGGCCGGGTCGGGCCGCCGCGGTGTCTACATCACCCGCTCTCCAGCTCGTGAAGGTGAATGGATGACAACTCCTTCCATCGGGACGTTTCTTCTGCGGAACAGGTACGAAATCACCAGCGGTCCACACGCAGGTGATGGCGAATCCCAGGCATGGGAGGCGTTCAGCGACGGCTACACCTACCTCCTGAAGACGTGGACGTACGAGGGCGAGCAGCCGGACCGGGTGCAGCGCGCCCTGTGGGACCAGGAACTGCGCACCCTGTACAAGGTCGCAAGTAGCCCGAGGTCGGACGACGCGCTGGTCGTACTCAAGGACGCAGGGCTCGACCGGGAACACAACTGCTTTGTCATGGTCCTGGAGGCGCCGGGTTATGAGCGCGTTGCTGACGCACTGAGGCGCCGGGCCCGCTACCCGTGGCTCTCGAACCGGGGAAGTGACGCACGCAAACAGCTGTGGAGCGGCTTACGTCGCGTCGCCACAGGGCTGAACCTGCTACACGAACGCCAAGTCCTGCACCGTGGCGTGGATGTCGACTCCCTCTTCTTCGACGCGGACCTCGGCGCCGAATCCCTTCGACTCGGCGGCTTCGAATGGTCCGTCAAGCTGGGTCGTCCAGTAGGGACACAGCCTCTCGCTGGCTGGCCAGTCCCGCCGGAGCGCACCACTGGAGGCATGACAGCGTGGCGTCAGGACGACGACTGGTTCGCCTTCGGCATCCTTTGCGCACGGCTGCTGCTCGACCTCGAACGTTTTAGCCCCAATCCCCCGCACGAGCGGCACGTGCGGGTGCTCAAGAGCATCGACACCGCCAAGCAACAGCTGACCGAGGCCGAGCGCAAGCTGCTGCTGGACCTCGTCGCCCAGGACCCACTGGAGCGCCTGACCACGCCGTACGACATCATCAGTCGGATCCAGGACATCACGCGGGACCTGGCGAACCCCCTGCGCACGCAGCAGGAGGACGCACAGTACGTCCTGGCCCTCGATCTGCGGCGGCACGAGTTCATCGATCACCTGATGGACAGCGGGCTGCGTGACCACCTTCAGCTTGACCCCCTGGGGACCTTCATCCCCGGGGATCCGGTTCACCGGAGGGAGGCATGCGAGTTCGTCCGCCAGGACCTCCAGAAGCCTCTTCTGTATGCCGTCCCCGGCATGTCGTACTTCATCCTCGTCGGCGGCAGGCTCAGCCTGAAGATCACGGCACATCGAGGGAAGGACGGCACGTCCAGCTGGCAGATCGCGGACTGCCGATCCGCTCAGCCACTGATCTTCAGTGAGGGCGACGACAGCTTCCGCGAACTCCCGCCCGGCCGCGTGTTCGCCTACGCCAAGGACGAGGTTGCCCATGACCGTACGATTGCGCAGAACGCCACATCGTGGGAGCCCGTACTGCCGAAGATCGACCGCAGCGCGCAGATCTCACGCGAGCTCAGCCGGTTCCACGAATTCGTCCGTGTGAGCAACCAGATCGAGCTGCTCCTCCTCGACTCGCAGATTTTCCCGTACGAGGTCGTCCAGGGTCCGTGGCTGAAGGACGGCGTGGAGTGGGCCGTGGTCAAGGAGCGTGAGCGTCCCGAAGGACACGAAGTCTTCGAGGCGTTCCGCGTGGACTTGATCGACTTTCTACAGAAGGAGGTACGGGGTAGCGACCGGTCCAGGGTCATCCTGTCGGGAGCCCGCGGCGGCGACCGCCTAAAACTCCCACCCCGGGACCCCCAGTCCGACGACGACGGCAACGTCTGGCAGGTCGATGCCATGGACCAGGCGACCGAATTCGTCACACTCAGCCGCCCCGGCCTGAGTAAAGGTCGGGTGAAGCTGGAGAAGGAGGGGTTCCTTCGCAGCGCCGGCATGCCCGGGCAGATCAGCCTGTTCCGGCGTCGCAAGAAGGCCATCGACGCCCTCGATCAGCACGGATACCTCCTGCGGTCGCTGGCCATGCCGAGCCACGTCCGCATGGATACGGGGGCTTCCGAACTTCCCGTCGAACTCGACCTCGAACTGGTCGACGAACCCAAACGGGCCAGCATCGAGGACATCCTCCGAGTGCGACCCATCTACACGCTGCAAGGGCCTCCCGGCACGGGCAAGACCACCCTCGTCGCCTGGCTGCTGCGCGAGATCCTCACGGAGGATCCTGTCGTCCAGGTACTTGTCACGGCCCAGGCGCACGGAGCCGTCGACGTGCTGCGGTCGAAGGTGGGTGAGGCGTTCCAGGACGTACCCGAAGCCGACAGGCCACTGCAGATCCGGCTGCGGGGGCCCCACAAGGCTGGAGCCATACTGCCGGAGGACGGCGTCGAGGGCGTGGCCAGGCAGGTGCTCCAGCGCAGCATCTCCCAGCTCAGTGCCATGAGTTCCCCCAGCGAGGTGCAGCTCGCCTGGTTGGAGGACGCGAAGGCCATGGTCAGTGAGATCAACATGATGCAGGAGCAGGGCGAGCTCGGCCACCGCTCGTCGGACTTCGTCGAGTTGGTCAAACGCGGCGCGAACCTCACATACTGCACCACCAGTGCCGGCGACCTGGTCGCCCTCGCCGCAGGTCAGGCCTTCGACTGGTCGATCGTCGAGGAGGCGGGCAAGGCGCACGCGTTTGACCTCGCGCTGCCGCTGCAAGCAGGTCACCGCTGGTTGCTGATCGGCGACCACAAACAACTGGATCCCTACCGGTATGAGGACTACCAGCAGGGAATCGAGAAGCTGGACCCGGTGGCCCAGACACTCAGCCGCCTCAAGTCGAGGGCATCCGGCATGCTCGACCAGGATTGGCTCGACTCGTGGGAGCGGCGCAGTCAGACGGAGCGGGATGAGTTCCGCGAGTACGCCAAGGAATGGCTGAAGACCTTCCACCGCCTGTACGAGTACTGCGCCGTGGCCGCGGGTGCCGACCGCCTCGTCACAGACACCGAGGCGAAGGGAGCATCTGCGGGGCAGTTGATCGGCCAGCACCGCATGCACCCGGACATCGGCCGACTCATCTCCGAGGCCTACTACCAGGGGCGACTGGTGAACCGCACCCTGGACAAGAACGACGAACCCTTGGAGCGCGTGCGCCACGGCTTCCACACCCCGCATGGCATCGGTGACCGGGCCGTAGTCTGGCTCGATGTACCGTGGTGCCGCAACGACGCCACCACCCGTGAGGTAGGCCCGAACAGCGGCGAGTCGCCGTATACCAATCCGGCGGAGGCGCGCGCGCTCGCCAACTTCCTCCGGGCTCTGGGACCGGACGGCGGGTGTGAGGGCACGCTTGCGGTGCTGGCCCCGTACGCCCGGCAGGTGAGTCTGCTTGGCCAGCAATTGCGGGGCACGCCCCTGCCCGCCGGACTGCAGGTCCAGCTCGGTCTCAAAGCCGAAGCGATCGACGGCAACCGGTTCCCCACCCACACCGTTGACTCCTTCCAAGGCAACCAGGCGGACATCGTCGCCATCAGCCTGGTCCGCAACAACGAGGAGGAGATCGGCCGCGGCCTAGGGTTCCTGGACGACCCGGGCCGCATGAATGTCCTCCTCTCGCGGGCGGAGCGCCTGCTGATTCTCGTCGGATCCTGGGACTTCTTCATCCACCAGGTGCAAGCAGTACCTCTCGCGGACGAGTCCCAGCCCCTGTGGTCCTTCAAGAAGATCGTCACCCTGCTCAACGAATGGTTCCAGGACGGAAGGGCCGTGCGAATCCCAGCTGACCTCAGGGAGAACTCGTGATCGTCCTCGTACCTGTGAGCATGTTCAGCATCAACTTCAGCGTGGCGCGGGGCCGCCCGTACAGCCGTCTGGAACGCCGAGTCTTGGAGGAGATCGCCGCCCGGGCCGGTGTCGCCCCCCACCAGGGCGCGACCCTGACCTCGCTTTGCGACACCTTCCGGGTCCACGAACGGCTGATGGTAGAAGCCGTAGTGACCCTGGTCGGTGCCGGGTGGGTCGCCGTCACCAGCGGCCGGGAGGCCGCGTTCGTCCTCACCGACGAAGGGCAACAGGCGTGTTCGTCCGGAAAGGACCCGGCATCGGTCGTCGTGGCTCCGGCCGCACCCTGCACCGTGGTCTTCGATCGGACGGCGGGACAGCTGGCCAGGCGTGGTGAAGTGCAAACGGTCTCGAAGCAGGACGCACGGCTGGATCTCAACCCGACTACTCCCGTGCGCATCCTGCGCGCCACGCTGGACGAGTCCCAGATCCAGAAACTGCTGCCACGGGCCAGCGGAGAGTGGGTGCGCAGCATCGGACGGCCCAGGCTCGTGACGTTCAGGCGCTACCTCCCCGTTCGTGTCGACTTGGCCGACCGGGAAATAAGGGGACTTCCTCGGGGCTGGCACCAGGCTCTGTCGGCCGAGATCCTGGAAGTGGCAGAGTCCAGGAACGAGGAGCTGGAGGGTGCCCCAGACCTCCAGCCGGCGCGACAGGCGACCGCCGGACAGGAGGCCCCCCTGGTCTCGGCTCGGATGCCCACCGCCGGCCCCGGGCACCGGCCGACACCACTGAGCATCCCGGGGCGAAAGCCATCGGCGTCCGCACCCGGGACCTCGGCGGCGGCCCAGACGGATGCCTCTTTTCCATGGCTGGAGGAAGCTGATCCTGTCGGAAGCAGCGGTGACGGCCTCACGGACCAGTCGACCGAAGCGATCCTGTTCTCGGAGGTGTCCGGCGAGGAGTCCCACCAGATCCTCCTCACTGAAGCACTGGCCACAGCGGCGAACCACATCCTGATCGCCTCACCCACAGTGAATGTGGAGAGCCTGTCGAGGCTCGGAACCGCCATCCAGGCTGCGGTGACGCGCGGGGTGCGCGTGGACGTCCTCTATGGCGACACGGACGACGGAACCAGCCCGCAGGATGTCGTCGACCTGCTTAACCGGATCGGCTACCACGCTGCGGAACGTCTGGGCAGGGACCTCCTGAAGCCAGCCAAGGGACCGACAGGCAGCGGTGCCGGCCTTCTGATCTTCGATGGGAGGGACGGGGCACTCGAAGCAATCATCGGCAACTACGCGTGGGTCGGGTCGCAGGGGCCGGAGCGGGCACACTCCGTCCACATTGGCGGAACCGAGTTCATGGCCCAAGTGGCACGGGCAGCCGCAGGTCTGTGGACGTGGAGCGGTGATCAAGATTCCGCCGACCGCTGGCGGCGCGTGGCAAACCGCTGCCAGGACGACACCGCCGTCTCTGCGGCTCGAGGGGACCTTCTGAAGGACCAGGTCCTCGCCGAGCTGATTGTGGACGACGAACACGCCCAGGTCCTGCAGGGCTCCCAAGCCAACGCCCTGCGGATTGGCGGCGCACGTCGGCACGAGAACGGGTCTGCAGCGGGCATCCGCGGCATCTCTGCGGTGATCCGCCACCCAGAGACCTTGACCATCCCATGAGAGTGATCATCCCTCGCCGCCACCACGGCGACGAGGGAGGCTCCTGGCGCGGGTACCCCTCCGGGTACTGGTCTCAGTTTTGGTCTCATTCACCCCCGTTCAATCGGGTCCAGAGTCTGAGCCTCGATCGGCTCCGCCGCAGGTCAGAACGGGCATGAACTCCGACGGACCCCGTTCGTGAGAATTGGAAAGCGTGTTGGGAGCAATCCCTCACGAGTTCGAATCTCGTATCCTCCGCCTCTGCCAGCCATGGCAGCACGAAGGCCCCGACCGGTTCGCCGGTCGGGGCCTTCGTCGTGCTCCGGTCCCCCGCTCCTCCGGGCAGGCGGTCGCACCGGGGCCGACCGATGATGGAGATCCGGGGGCCCACGACGTTCGAGGGCGGCGTATGGCTGTATGGCATGTCCGGGACTTCACACCGGACGACCTCGAAGCGGTGGTCCGACTCGACACGGAGAGTGCCACTACGGACCGCGCCGCCGTCTTCCGCCTCTCCGACGTGGTCGCCGCGTTGCAGGCACGTGATCCGAGCGTCGTCGTGGTGGCCGACGGGCGTCTCGTGGGCGCGGCGGTGGGCCGGGTGGACGGGGACCGGGCCTGGGTGCTGCGCATCGCCCTGCATCCCGGCTGGCGGAACCTGGGCATCGGCACCGCCCTGCTGTCCGCGCTGGAGCGCCGTCTGCGGGACGCCGGTGCCCGGATCGTCGCAGCGGTGCTGCCCGATGAGGAGACCGGCGCCACCGCGCTGGTCAACTCCGGGTTCCACCCCCACCGCGGGCTCACGTACTTCGAGAAGTCGGAGGTCGTCGGCACCCAGGGCCCGACGGTCCTGGCGATGCTGGGCGCGGTCATGCCCGAAGCCCGCCTGTGGGAGCGGCTCACGGGCATGGCCGACGAGAAGCGGCTGATCGAGCGGCGGCTGGTGCTGCCCCTGGCGAACCCCGAGCTGGCGGACGCCCACGGAGTGGAACCTCCCCGCGCGGTCGTGTTGTTCGGTCCGCCGGGCACGGGCAAGAGCACGTTCGCCAAGGCCGTGGCCGGCCGGCTCGGCTGGCCGTTCATCGAGCTCTTCCCCTCCCGGATCGCGTCCGAGGACGGGCTGGCCACCGGACTCGGCCGCCGCTTCGAAGAGGTGGCGCAACTCGACCACGTGCTGCTCTTCATCGACGAGGTCGAGGAGGTCGCCGGTACGCGCAGCCTCGCCGCCCCCGCGGCGGTCGGCGTGGTCAACGAACTCCTCAAGTCGATCGTGCGGTTCCGTGACCGCGACGGACGGCTCCTCGTCTGCGCCACCAACTCGGTGGCCGCCCTGGACCCGGCGTTCCTGCGGCACGGCCGGTTCGACTACGTCCTGCCGGTCGGGCCACCGGACTCCGCGGCCCGTGACGCGCTGTGGGCCGGCTACACGGCGAAGACGGGTACCGCCGCCGACACGGCGGTGCTCGCCGAAGCCAGCCGGGGCTTCACTCCCGCCGACATCAGGCAGGTCGCCATGGCGGTCGCCCAGATCACCTTCGAGCAGACCCTCGACACGGGGGAACGGACCCAACCCGGCACCCAGGACTACCTGGACGCCATCCACCGCACCCGTCCGACCGTTTCCGAGGAGATGGCCCGGGAGTTCGCCGACCAGGCGGTCCGCTACGGGCGGGTCTGAGCGGCCGCCCTCACCCGTTCCGCCGTTTCCGTCCGGAGGAGTCGGGCGGAATCCTCACCGCCGCGACCGTACCGGGCCCGGGCCGGAGCGAGAGTAACCTGGAGATCACCGAAGGCACTTCGCATGCCGGCACCGGATACTGGCGTCGTCTCCGGCGCACGGCGACACCGGACCCGGTCTCGTGGACCGGGCCCGGGGACAGGTTTCTTGATCATGACCACGATGCTCGATCGTGCGACGACGCCCGCCGCCCGGGATTCCACCGCACGGCTCTCGCTCACGCCCAGTGGCGTGCGGCCCGGCCCCCTGGACGGAGCCTGGTGGCCCCGCTCGCGTGATCTTCTCCTCGAACTCCCCGCCCTGGCCGCCGACATCGACGAGCGGTGGGGCCGGGTCACCCGGATCACCGTGAATCCCGCGCAGTGGCCCGTCATCCCCCCGCGCATCCCGGTCACCGGGCACACCGTCCACGCGGGCTGGTTCACCACCGAGCAGGACGAGCACACGATCGCGGTGTTCTCGTACGCCCCGCGCCGGCTGAACCTGCTGGTCGTCCCGCCGGAGACGGATGCCGTCAGTGCCGCCCGACTGATGGCCGAAGCCGCCGGCCCCGCGAACACCACGGCCGCGAGCGGTCTACTCGCCGTGGAGACGGGCGGCGGCACGCAGGGGTCGCGGTCCCGTTCCGACTTCCTGCCGTCGGCCGTCGCCCCCTCCGAGGGTGCCGGTGAGGCGGGCAGTCGGGCGGATGTCGCCCGCAGCCGGGCCGCCTCCTGGCCGGTACCCGCGTAGCCCGGCGGAACGGGAGCCGGCCACACCCGCGTAGCCCGGCGGAACGGAAGCCGCCGCCGGACAGGCCCTACGGCCGCGGGCCGGGTGTGTCACTCGCGTGACCATTCGGCCTCGGCCAGGGGCCGGCCGGCGATGTCGGCCCCGTCCCAGAGGCGGATCCTGATCGCCCGGGGTCCGGGCACGGGCCGGGAGAGCGTGCGCACGAACACCTCCCGCAGGTGGTTGGCCGCCTGCTGGGGCGGCCCGTCGTACTCCAGCGGGTCCTGCGGGGGAGCCCCGTCCTGCCGGGACCACCGGCCGTCGTCGTCCTGTGTCTCCAGAACCCATCGGTAGTGCCGCATCTGGCCTCCCGCGACGACGATCCCGCCCCCGGACACGACTGTACGGGCGGGGCCGATCAACAGCGACCGGTGATCCGCCCGGCCACCGCCGACCGTCCCGGGAACCGCCGCCGGGGCCTGCGGTTCCCGCGGAACGGATCGTCGTCAGTACTCGGAGCCGCTTCGCAGGTAGGTGTCCGCGACCTGGAGCCACGCCCCGGGCTGAGCAAGCCTCGATCCGGTGCGGCGTGTCCTCGAAGACCCGCAGGATGCGCAGCGCGCCGCCGGCGTGCAGGTCGTACTCGAAGGTGACGCCGTCGTCCGCGCCGTCCTCGTACCGCAGGTCCAGCGGCCCCTTCGAGGGCTCCGCCGACGCCCCGGCGTCGGCCGAGAGTTTCACGCCGGTTTCGTCCGACATGGCTCGCCACCTGTGTGTGGACACACACCAGCCCCACCGAACGAGGGCCGACGGTCGGGGAGCGGCAGCTGGACCGCCCCGATGTCCCCACGGTAGTCCGCCGCACCTCGCCGATCCGGCCTGCCGACCGGCAAGGAGAGCCGGCGCGGGGGTGCCGCCCCTCTCAGCGCCATTCGATCAGGAACAGGGTCGCGTCGTCGCTCGTGCGCCCGCCCCGCTTCTCCTTCAGGACGTTGGAGAGCGCCCGCACCACGGCCCGCACTCCGGCCTGCGAGCGCTCGACCCGGTTGACCCAGTCGATGAGCTGCTCCTCCCCGAACTGCTCCCCGCCGGGCTCGCGCTCCTCGATCAGGCCGTCGGTGAAGCACAGCACCTGGTCCCCGTGCCGCAACACCCGCTCGCTGATCACCGGCTCCTCGCCGCCGAAACCGACCGGCAGGGTCGTCTCGCTCTCAAGCCGCTCGATGACGACGTGGTCGCGGATCAGCAGCGGCTGAGGATGGCCGGCGTTGACCCACTGCAGGTGGCCGGTCAGGGTGTCCAGGCGCATCATCTGAGCGGTGACGAAGTGGTCCGGACCGAACTGTTCGGCGATGGCCCGGTCCATGAACGCGTAGATCTCGGCCAGCCCGATGTCGGCGCGCCGGGCGTGCCGGTACGCGCCGATGGCGACGGTCGCCATGGTCGCGGCGTCGAGCCCGTGGCCCATGGCGTCGATGGTGGCCACGTGCAGGAGGTCGTCATTGAGCGCGTAGTCGAAGCTGTCACCGGCCACCTGGTAGGCGGGTTCGAGGATGCCGGCCACGGCGACCCGCTGGACGGTCATCGACATCGGCGGCAACAACGACCACTGGATCTCGGCCGCCACGCTCATCGGTTCGAGGCGCCGGGCCTGGAAGATCCGGTCGGTGTAGCCGCTCTTGGTGATCAGCAGATCGGCGACCAGGGCGGCGAGGCGCCGCAACAACCGCCGGTCGTCGTCATCGACGGCGTCCAGCGTGAGGGCCAGAACCCCCACCTCGTCACCACCGTCCAGCAACGGCAGGTACACCCGCACCCCGTCGACCTGCGGCTCCTCGACCAGGGCACCGTGTAGGAAGGCCGTACCCGCGGGGGAGCCGTCGATCGGCACCGGCTCCCCGGCCGCCGGCCCCCGCTCCGGCAGCGGCACCAGCGCCAGCTGGCCGTAGTCCTGCAGCAGGAGCGCCGAGTCACGACCGCCGAGCCCGCGCACCACGTCGGCGACCAGCGGGGCGATCAGCTGGGGCTGCAGCTCGTGGGCCCGATCGAGCAGCGCGCCCAGCAGACACTCGCCGCGCCCCTCCGACCGGTCCGGCCCCGCCGCGCCGGACGAACGCTCACCGCGCATCCTCGCTCACCGCCGTCCTCCTCCGGTCACGGCACTCGGCACCGGCTCGATCGACCCCGAAACCCCTGTGCCGTTCGCCGGGGCGGGTCCTTCCATTACGCCCGACAGCAGTGCATCGCGCCCCCGGTCGCCCGCCGGTACGCCCGCCGGGTCGCCCGCCGGGTCGGGCGGGGCAGAGCCCTACCGTGGTTGCGGTTCCGGTTGCATTCACCCCCGTCCAGCACCGTGCGGTCATCGACCGGCGGGACGCTCCGGCGCAGGTCAGGATGCCTGCGGACACTCCCGGACCACCGGACGAACATTTGGAAAGCGTGTTGGGAGCAATCCCTCACGAGTTCGAATCCCGTATCCTCCGCCGGCCGATGCCTCGCGCGCGGGGTTTCACGTGTGGCGTCTGGATTGGCTGAGGCCTCGGCTCAGCCGGTCCGCCTGCTCGGCCGGTCCTGATGTTCCAGCCACTTCGTGATCGCCCGGTTCGTTTCCTCGGGCTTCTCCTGCTGGATCCAGTGGCCGCAGTCCAGGCTGACCACTTCCACGTTGGGGACGAACTCGGCCAGGTTCTCGGCCCTCGCGACCAGGTCCCGGTCTCCGTAGATCATGAGGATGGGCTGGTGGATGACCGGGTCCGCGTCCGCAAGCAGGTGCCAGTTGCGGTCTAGGTTCCTGTACCAGTTGATGGTGCCGGTGAACCCGGAAGTTTCGAAGGCGGAGACGAGGACGGCCAGTTCGCCGTCACTCATGACGGGCTCTCCGCGTGGTGTTTCCGCCCTGGCGAGATTGATCAGCGCCATGCCCGGCCGGGGCTCCGCGGGGGGCTCGTTCTTCCGGTACAGGTTACGGAGGAACTGGAAGGTGTGGTCGTCGAAGACGGCGTCCGCGACGCCCGGCTGCCGGTTGAAGTGGACGAAGTAGAAGTCGCCGCCGAGCACGGCTTCCATGGACTCGATCCAGGGCTTCTCTCCGCGGTCCTGGTAGGGCAGGCTCAGGTTGATCACCTTGTTCACCCGGTCGGGGTGCAGGAGCGTCAGGCCCCAGACGACGAACGCGCCCCAGTCATGGCCGACGAAGGTGGCGTCTTCGTAGCCGTAGTGGTCGAGGAGCGCGACGAGGTCGCCCGACAGGTGTGCGATGTCGTAGTCCGCCACGTCGACCGGGCGGGACGAGCGGCCGTAACCTCGCTGGTTCGGGGCGATGACGTGGTAGCCGGCCGCGGCGAGGGCGGGCATCTGGTGGCGCCAGGAGAAGGCGTGCTCCGGCCAGCCGTGGCAGAGCACGATGGGCTTTCCCGCGTTCTCCCGGCCCGTTTCGAAGACTTCGAGTTCCACGCCGTTGACCGGGACGAGAGTGGGTTCGGGGAAATCGCTTGAGGTCATGCCGCCATCCTGTGTCCCGAAACCGGTCACCTCGTGACCGGTTTGCGTGGGAGTTTTATGGGCGTGCGGACCGACCGGCTAGTGGCCATCCTCCTGTTGCTGCAACGGCGCGAGCAGGTGACGGCAGCGGAGGTCGCCCGGGAACTGGAGGTCTCCGAGCGCACCGCCCGCCGCGACCTCGACGCCCTGGCCATGGCCGGGGTACCCGTCTACTCCATGCAAGGCCGAGGCGGTGGCTGGCGCCTGGTGGGCGGCGCCCGCACCGACCTGTCGGGGTTGACCGCGGGTGAGGCCCGTGCCCTGTTCCTGCTCGCCGGCCCGGCCTCGGCCGCGGCACCGGCGGTGAAAGCGGCTCTGCGCAAACTCGTCCACGCCCTGCCGGAGCCGTTCCGCGCGCAGGCCGAAGCGGCGGCGGCATCACTGGTGACGGACCCACGACAATGGGGGGCGAACCGGGCCGAGCACCCACCACCCCGCTTCCTCGACGCACTCCAGGACACGGTGATCCGCGGCGTCCAGGTGCGGCTCGGATACGTCGACGGCAGAGGCGCCGGAACGAACAGAACCGTCCACCCGCTGGGCATCGTCGCCAAAGGCCCGGCCTGGTACCTCGTCGCCCGTACCGAGACCGGCCGACGGACCTTCCGGATCGACCGCGTGTCGTCCGCCGATCCGACCGACGATCCGGTGGACCGGCCCGAGGACTTCAACCTCGCCGGGAGCTGGCGCGAGATCGCCGAGGAGGTCGAACGCAGGCGAACTCCCCTGGAGATCCAGGCGCTCTGCACGCCCCAGGGCATCGGCATACTCCGGATCGGACTCGGCGATCGACTCGAAGTGGGAGGCACCGCGACCGACGGCCGCATCGAGGTCGTCATCCGCGGCCGCGACGAGTACACCCTCGCCGGCGAGCTCGCCGGGCTCGTCGAATGGCTTGAGGTGACCGGCCCTCCGAACGTGCGGGCCCGCCTGGCCTCGATCGGCGACGCGCTCGTCGAGCGCTACCGCTGAGCCCGGATCCACCGAGCTGATTCGAGGCCGATCACTTCCGGGGCTCGGCCGGGCCGATCGGCTGGAGGACGCGGGGTAGGTCGAGCACGGGGCGGACGGCTTCGACGGCGCCTTCGATCTCGCCCAGCGCTCCGTACTGGCACTGCAGTCGCAGATGCCCGGCCCGCGCGACATCCCGCGCGAGCTCCGGCAGCGGCCGGAGCTCGCGCCCAAGCTCCGGCGGACAGTCGTACACCGCCGCCAGACGCCGCAGTTCCGGCAGGCATGCCCCACCTCGGCTCGCCACTGCCCCTCCGTCCTGCCCCTCACCGAGAAGAACGGAGACCTCCAGCCTCAGGGCACCGGCCACCGCGACCGCCAGCGACCAGCTCCCCGGCCGCTGACCCGACTCGACCTTGCTCACCAGCGACTTCGACACCCCGGCGAGATCCGCCAGTTCCTGCTGGGTGAGCTCGTGCAGGCTCCGCAGCTCGCGTAAGCGCTGCCCGAGATGCTCGGTGGATGCATTCACATGGCACTCCTGCCCGACCGATACGTCGCGTGCCACGTATTCTCGCCCCAGAAGCGCGTCGGCCGGGCCTAGTTGACGCCATCCGCAATCTGAGAGGAGTGACACATGCCGATCCGTTCAGTGGTGTTCGACGTCGGAGAGACGCTCATGGACGACACCACCTTCTGGGGCTCCTGGGCTGACTGGCTGGGTGTCCCCCGGCACACGCTCGCCGTCCTCGTCGGCACGGTCACCGCTCTCGGCCAGGACAACGCCGAGGCCCTGCGACTCGTCCGGCCAGGCTTCGACCTAGTCGCCGAGCGTCAGGCCCGCGAAGACGCTGGCAAGGGTGAGTCCATCAGCGAGGCCGACCTCTACCCCGACGCTCGCCCCGGCCTCGACGCCCTGCGTTCCGCCGGCCTCTGGGTGGGCATCGCGGGCAACCAGACCGCACGCACCGCGGAGCTCCTCGCCAATCTCGACCTCCCGGTCGACGCCATCGCCACCTCCGGCCAGTGGGGTGTGGCGAAGCCCGACCCGGGATTCTTCGCCCGCGTCGTCGACTGGGCACCCGGCAGCCCGGACGAGATCGTCTACGTCGGCGACCACCGCGACAACGACATCATCGCCGCCAAGGCCAGCGGCCTGCGTACCGCGCACCTCCGCCGAGGTCCCTGGGGATACCTCCAGGCAGACGACCCAGCTCTCAAGGCCAACGCTGATTGGCAGGTCGACTCGATCACCGATCTGGCTCCTCTGCTCTCGTAGACGACGCCCTCGAAGCACATGGGACCCAGCTGCCCGGGAGCCGCTCGTCGAGATTGGTAGCGGCGGGCCACCCATTCGTGTCTGGCCAGAACGGCACCACAGGAGCCCCTGTAGTGTCGAGTCGTGACAGCTCTATCCCTCTTCAGCGTCGACCCTACGGCTCTCCCCGACCTCCCGTCGGAGGCAGTCGAGCATGGTGAGGTCTTCACGCGGCGCTGGGTGGTCGAGCTGATCCTTGATCTTCTCGGCTATACGTCCGACAAGGACCTTTCGGAACTGACGGTCGTCGAGCCCGCCTGCGGAGCGGGGGCGTTCCTCGGCGTGATCGCCTCACGGATCAGCGCCTCCTGCCGAGCCCGCGGACGCCCGATCACCGACGCAGCGGGGGCGCTCCGGGCCTTTGACCTCCTGGACCGCAATGTCGCACTGAGCCGCAGGCTCGTCGAGCAGGAGCTGTACGCCGACGGCTGGGGGCGTAAGGATGCCCGGCAGGTGGCGACCGGCTGGGTGAAGCCGGGCGACTACCTGCTTCAGCCGGACTCGGCGCACCTCGCGGACATCGTCGTCGGTAACCCGCCCTACATCCGGCTTGAGGATGTCCCCAGCGAGCGGATGGACGCCTACCGGAACTCCTGCTCCACAATGGGTGGTCGAGCCGATATCTACATCGGCTTCTACGAGGTGGCCCTGCGGAGCCTCAAGCCCGGCGGCCAGCTCGGATTCATCTGCGCCGACCGCTGGATGCGGAACCAGTACGGCCGCAAGCTGCGACAGCTGGTCACGCGCCGTTTCAGCATGGACCTGTCCTTGGTCATGCACGACGTGGATGCGTTCCAGGATCAGGTCTCGGCCTACCCGGCGATTACGGTCATCTCACGCAGAGAGCAGGGCGGAGCTGTCGCCGCCGACACGACCCGTGCCTTCGGGGAAGCCCAATCTCGCGAGTTCCTCTCCTGGTATCAAGGCGGCTCCCCGGAACCGATCACGACCAACGCTCTGCAGGCCGCCCGCCTGCCGCACTGGTTCCCCCAAGAGGATTCGTGGCCCTCTGCTTCACCGGCCAGGCTCGCCGTCCTCGAAGACCTCAGCGAGCGCTTCGGCCTGCTGGAGGACGAGACGACAGGAACCCGTGTCGGCATCGGCATCGCCACGGGCGCGGACAAGGTCTTCATCACCGATGACGAGAAGCTCGTCGAGGAGGACCGGCTTCTGCCGATGGCCATGGTCCGCGACACCACCAGCGGCACCATCCACTGGAACGGCTCGTATCTGGTCAACCCGTGGAACACCCAGGGTGACTTGGTCGACCTCACCCGCTACCCCCTGCTCGCGGCCTACTTCCGCAAGCACGGCGGCGCACTGCGCAAGCGATACGTGGCGGTCAAGCAGCCGGAGCGGTGGTACAAGACCATCGACAAGGTCGACCACCGGCTGACGGCTAGGCCCAAACTCCTCTTCCCAGACATGAAGCTGACGATCCATCCGGTGATCGACGAGGGTGGGTTGTACCCTCACCACAACCTGTATTTCATCGTCTCGGATGTCTGGGACATGCGCGTGCTCGGGGGCCTGCTCCTGTCCAAGGTCGCGGGGGCGTTCGTAGAGGCGTACGCGGTCAAGATGCGCGGGGGAACCCTGCGGTTCCAGGCGCAGTACTTGCGCAAGATTCGCGTGCCCGACCCTGCGACCATCCGCGAGAGTGACCGGGCCGCCCTTGCCGACGCATTCGACAAGCGTGACGTGAAGGCCGCCACAGAGGCCGCCCTTCGCGTCTATGGACTCACCGAGCTGCCGGATTAGAGAGGAACAGACCTTGACGGTTACCCGTCAGGACTTCGAGGACGCCATAGCGGCGTACTGGGGTGTCAAGCAGTTGCAGGACGAGCAGTCTGCGATCAAGAACGCGGTCGGCGCCGGCACCGCCGGGTCAGTGCGCAGCGGTAAGCACTTCGATGCGATCACGATCCTCCTGTCGAAGTTCTTCCTGGAGGCTGGCTACCCACCGGAGAGCATTCGCGTCACCAAGGGCCAGGGCCTGGAGCTGCCCGGCTACTACCGCCCGCAGAAGCAGTGGGACCTCGTCGTTGTCCACGAGAACGTGCTGGTCGCGGCCTTCGAAATGAAGGCGCTCGGGGGACCGTCCTACGGCAACAACTACAACAACCGAGTCGAAGAGGCGCTCGGCAGTGCGGTTGACCTCCGCCGTGCCGCCCTCGCAGAGCTGTTCCCGAAGGAGAAGCCCTGGCTCGGTTACTTCTTCATCATGCAGGACGGCGAAGGCTCTCGGCGCCCCGTCAGGATCGCCGAGGGGGCCCTGCCCGCCGACGAGATCTGGCACGGCACCTCGTACCAGGACCGTTTCGGCATCTTCTGCGAGCGACTGCTGGGCGAACAGCTCTACGACTCCGCCTGCTACGTCACATCCTCCGCCGAAGATCCGAAGCCCATCGAGCTGGTGGAGAGCCTCGACTGGAGGCACTTCGCAGCTGGGATAAACGCCCGACTCACCTATCTGAAGGAGCTCGGCCTGCCCGGCTGAGCGGCCTCGGGGGCTGAACGTGCCGGCGGGGGCAGGGTCCGGAGGAGCCCCCGCCGGGGGTCCGCGTGGCTGGAAGCCACAGCGACGGGCAGAGGGCAATCCACCTCGCCAGCTCGGACGGAGCGCAGCGGGCGCGGCACTGCCGGATCGGCCGGAGGTCGATGAATGCCCAGTTCAGGCCAGGACCGACAGACTCCGGGGCAGTTGCAGTTCCAATTGCATTCGTGTCCGTTCAGCACCGTCCAAAGTCCCACCTGAGAGACGCTCCGCCGCAGGTCAGGGCGCTCCCGGACCCCACCGGACAACCGGACGAACAGGTGGAAAGCGTGTTGGGAGCGATTCCTCACGAGTTCGAATCTCGTGTCCTCCGCCTCTGTCGGCCATGGCAGCACGAGGTCCCAACCTCCTGGCGGTCGGGGCCTTCGTCGTCTCGTGGTCCCGGTTCCGGTCCCGTTCGTGTGCGCGTGGCCGGCGGGACCGGTGAGCGGACCGTCGTCATCGTCGACGACCGCACGCACCGGCCCTGCCGCGGGCCGCTCACCCGGTCGCTGTCGGATTCAGCGGTACAGCCAGCTGAGCAGGGTCGTCGCCGTGAACACCGCGCCCGACGCCAGAACGACCACCCGCAGGGGCAGCCGCCCGGGGCGTGCCCGGGGCCGGGGCTGGGGGGCCGGGGCCAGCAGCGCTTCCGCGAAGGCCCGGGCGGTCGGCGGTCGGTCGGCCGGGTCGACGGACATCGCTGAGCGCAGCAGCAGGTCCACCCCCGGCGGCAGCTCCCGGCCCGCCGGGAGCGCCGGCAGTGTCGACGCGGCCGGCTGGTCCGTCATCAGGGCTGTGGCGCGGCCGCCCGGGCCGAACGGCTTCTGGCCGGTCAGCAGCTCGTAGGTGACGACGGCCAGCGCGTACACGTCGGCCCGCCCGTCGAAGCCGCCGGTCTGGAAGGCCTGTTCCGGCGCCATGTACGCGGGCGTGCCCGTGGTCACCGTCAGTCCGGACGCGTCGGCCAGCTGCTTCGCGCTGCCCAGGTCCGCCACCAGGACCCCGGCGGGATCGGGGCCGGCGGCGAGCAGCAGGTTGGACGGCTTGATGTCGCGGTGCACCACGCCCGCCTCGTGCAGGACCTGGACCGCGTGGCCCGCCTCCGCGGCCAGCCGCAGCGCCTCCTGCGGCCCGCACTGCCCGACCCGGTCGGCCAGCGTGCCGCCGCGTACGTGGTCCATGACGAAGTAGGGCCGGTCCTCGTGCACCCCGACGTCGTGCACCCGGACCACCCGCGGGCTGGCGATCCGGCGCAGCAGCCTCGCCTCCGCGAGGAACCGTTCGCGGACATCGGCGTTGGCGGCCCAGTTCTCGGCCAGCACCTTCACCGCGACCTCGGTGTCGAGCTCCGGGTCGTAGGCCTTCCAGACCGTCGCGAAGGAGCCGGCACCGATCCGCTCCACGAGAAGGTAACGACCGAGCTTGCGCATGTGGCAGCATTCTGCCGGAGTCGGGGGGAGGGCGAAACTCCCGTTCGACGCGTGGCAGGCCGACGGAACGGAACGGGGGGCTCCGGGTGTTCGAGGAAGGCGAGCTGGAACGGCTCGTGGTGGCCGCGCAGGCGGGGGACCCGGGGGCGTTGGCGTACCTGCTGGCCAAGCTGCGGCCGGTGGTGCTGCGCCGCTGCTCGCGCTTCCTGCCCCACCACGCCGACGCCGAGGAGGCCGCGCAGGACGCGCTGCTGTCCATCAGCACGCACCTGGGCGAGTACGGGGGTCGCGGCTCCTTCCTGGGCTGGGTGACGGTGATCGCGTCCAACGCCGCCCGATCCACCTACCGCTCGATGCGCCGGCGCGCCGAGGACAGCCACGCCGACCTCCCCGAGTCCGTCGACCCGCGCACGACCAGTGTCATCGCCGGGACCCGGCTCGACCTGATGGAGGCGCTGGCCGCGTTGGAGCAGCGGCACCCCACCCTGGTGGAGTCCTTCGTGCTGCGCGACCTCGGCGACCTGACCTACGTCCAGGTCGCCGAGGAGCTGGACGTCCCGTTGGGCACGGTCAAGGACCGCATCCACCAGGCGCGGCGCTTCATGCGCGAGCGCCTGGTCGGCGTTCTGTGAACGGGACCCCCGCGGCGGGTGGCGGCCACGCCGTCGTCCGGCTCCGGTCCGCCGTCGCCGCCCTGGTGGCGGCCGCCGCGCTCGGGCTGGCGGCCGGCCGTTTCGTCCTGCCACCGCCCCCCGGCGCCAGCGCGCGGCCGGCAGGGCCGTCGGGTGCCGCAGCAGACGGGGCTTCCGGCGGCGCCTCCCCGCTCGCGACGGCCGGCGCGTCCTTCCCGACGCCCGCGTCCTCGGCCGCGTCGTCGCCGTCCGGCTCGGCCTCCGGCTCACCGGCGGGTGCGACCGGGCCGGTGACGACCGCCCGTCTGCTGGACGCCGCGGCGTTCGGCCCGGAGGCCGGCATCGGGAAGATCCACATCACCGACCGGTACGGCGACGGCGCGTACGCCAACGCGGCCTGCTCCGGCGAGAAGACCCTCACCCAGACCCTGGGCGGGCCCGGTGCCCACTTCCGCGGACTGACGACCGGCACCCGCACCGACCGCGACGACCCCACGCTGGCCGACAACAGCGTCGACCAGGTCGCCCGCGAGGTCGCCGCCGAGGCCCCGAGCGCCTCCCTGGCGCAGAACTTCGCCGACCGCCTGCTGCTGGAGGAGGTGCCCTGCCAGGAGGCGGTGCCGGGGCACTGGGTCTACGGACGGACCACGACGCTGCGGCTCGCCCCGGACGTCACCGCGAGCTGGATGGGCGCCTACCCGGGGTCCCTCAACACCACCGGCACCGCCCCCGAGGGCACGGAGCCCTGCGGCGGCATCGCCGTGCTGCGCAGCGGCACCCACTACGGGGTGCTGGAGGTCCACGCGTGCCTGGGGACGGCCGCGATGAACCGGGTCGTCAGGACCGCTCTGTCACAGCTGTGAAACAGCCGGTCGGGGCTCCAACTTTCCCTCCGCCGGCGGCATCTCCCCGGTTGTACGAGGACGCAGCGGGCGTCCCGACCAGCAGGGGGATGAGATGACCGAGAACCAGGCCGTCCAGCAGAAGTCCGTTCGCCGCGACCGGGTCGCCGCCGCGGCCTTCCTCGCCGCCGCACTGGTCACGGTCGGCGTCGTCGGCACCCAGTCGGCCACCGCCGACGGGGCCGCGCACCGCACCGCGGTCGCCGCCGCCCCGGTCACCGCCACGCCGACTCCGGTCACCGCCACGCCGGCCGCGGTCGCCGCGCCCGGACTCGGCTCCGCCGCCCTCGTCCAGAGCGAGGACTACTTCCAGCGGGGCCTGAACCCGGTCGGCGCGACCGTCACGCTGACCGGGCGCCAGGGGCTCTCCGCGTGCTCGGGCGAGCAGACGATGCGCGACCTGACCAAGGACAAGGCCACCGCGTACGCGTCGGTGAACTGGACCTTCGACACCGACGGCCTGCTGATCGAGTCGGCCGCGAGTGCCCCTGCCGGAGGCCTGGCCACCACCTGGGAGAAGCAGCTCGTCGCGCTCGTGGAGGACTGCCAGGACGAGCCCGCCGGTCACTGGCACTACGGCGCGGCCCACACCCTGACCGCCGCCGGCGGCACCGCCCGCTGGTACCCGTCCTACGGCGGCGACGGCAGCGCCGGCGGCGCGGTCGCGGTCCTGCGCAGTGGCACCAGGGTCGCCGTCGTCGAGCTCACCGGCCGGCCCACCGCCGCCCCGAGCTCCGTCGAAGGCCTCGTCACCGCAGCGCTGAAGCGCCTCTCCTCCTGACGGCGGTCCGGCTCCGCCCGCGCCGCCGGGCGGAGCCGCCCCGACCGTCGACGGGGCCGCACGGGCCGGAGGTCGTGCGCCCGAGGGCCGGTGGTGAGCACGCGCACTCCGCACGCGCACTCCACCGGCGTGACCACCGCCGGCGTCGAGCCCGGGGCAGCTCCCCCGGGAGTCCTCCACTCCCTTCGCCCGGTCGCGCCGCTCGCCGTGGTGAACGGCGTTACGAACTCGCCGCAGGGCCTGGTCCCGTGGCCGCGACAAGGGCCGCCGAACCGTCCAGGTGCCGATGGAGGCCGAAGGCGAACAGCGAATCTCCGGACAGGGCCGGGCCGGGGTCGTCTCCGCCCCCGGGACATCGAGGCATCGGGACATCGAGCGCGTGGCCGGGATCACACGGGGGCCCGGAGGACGGGCGAAATGCCGTGGGGGGCGAAGTGGTTGCACCTTCAGACATTCAATGCACGTGCACATATCGTCTGGCAACGAGGGACTTCCATGACCACCACCGCGTCCTCCGCCTCCCGCGCCGCCGAGCTGCTCGCCCGGCCGTTGGCGCTGAACGGCCTGACCGTCCCGAACCGCATCGTGATGGCGCCGATGACGCGCAGCTTCTCCCCGGGCGGCGTCCCCGGCGAGGACGTGCGGGCGTACTACGCCCGGCGCGCCGCCGCGGGGGTGGGGCTGATCATCACCGAGGGCACCTACGTCGGCCACGCGTCGGCCGGTCAGAGCGACCGGATCCCGCGGTTCCACGGCGAGGAGCAGCTGGCGGGCTGGGCGGAGGTCACCGAGGCCGTCCACGCGGCGGGCGGCACGATCGTGCCGCAGCTGTGGCACATCGGCATGGTCCGCCAGCAGGGCCAGCCGCCGTTCGCCGACGCCCCCGCCGTCGGCCCCTCGGGCCTGCGCATCGACGGGACCGAGGGCACCGGCAGGGCGATGACCAGGGAGGACCTGGACGACGTCATCGGCGCCTTCGCCGAGGCCGCCGCGGCCGCCGAGCGCACCGGCTTCGACGGCGTCGAGCTGCACGGCGCCCACGGCTACCTCCTCGACCAGTTCCTCTGGGCGGGCACCAACCGGCGGACCGACGCCTACGGCGGCGACCACGTGGACCGCACGAAGTTCGCGGCCGAGATCGTGGCCGCCGTCCGCGAGGTCGTCGCACCCGACTTCCCGGTGATCTTCCGCTACTCGCAGTGGAAGCAGGAGGCCTACGACGCCAGGCTCGCCGAGACCCCGGAGGAGCTGGAGGCGGTCCTGGCGCCGCTCGCCGCGGCCGGCGTCGACGTCTTCCACGCCTCCACCCGCCGGTACTGGGAGCCGGAGTTCGAGGGCTCGGACCTCAACCTGGCGGGCTGGACGAAGAAGCTCACCGGCCGGCCCACCATCACCGTCGGCTCGGTCGGCCTCGACGGCGACTTCCTCCGGGCCTTCGCGGGCGAGGGTGCCCCGGTCCAGGGCATCGACAACCTCCTCGACCGTCTGGAGCGCGACGAGTTCGACCTGGTCGCGGTCGGTCGCGCGCTGCTCCAGGACCCGCGGTGGGCGGCGAAGGTGCTGGCGGGCCGGTTCGACGAGCTGCGGTCGTACGACCCGGCGGCCCTGCAGACCCTGAGCTAGGGGTTCCGGCGCGGGCGGGCCCGGAGCGTCGCGACGCTCCGGGCCTTCGTCGTCTCCCCGCCGGCGCGGCGCCCCGGCGGGCGACGACCACGCGATGCACGCGATGGGCAGCCGGCTGCTGGGCTTCAGCCAGGAACTGTTCGACGACACCGCCGCCGCCCCCGACCCGGCGCTCCTCCGGCAGCCGGCGCGCGCCTACCCCCACATCGCGGAACTGGCCGGAGCCGTCGGACACGACGCGGCGTCGACCGTCGGCACCTGCGACGACCAGGCCGAGTTCGAGTTCGCGCTGGACCTGCTCCTGGACGGACTCGAACGCCTGCGGACCACCGAGGGAACCGGCCGCGGCCGGTAGCCGCCCGCTCGACGGTGAGTCCGGTGTGCCGCCCCGACGGCCCCGACGGCCCCGCGACCGGTGCGACCCGGCGGGGCGCCCCGGAGCCCTCAGGCGGCGCGGGCCGTGCGGCGGTAGCTGCCGGGGGGCTGGCCGTACTCCCGCTTGAAGGCCTTGGCGAAGGCGTACTCGGATCCGTAGCCGGTCCGGGCGGCGACGGTGGTCAGCGGGGCCTCGGACTCGCGCAGGAGGGTGGCGGCGGCGGTCAGGCGCCAGCAGCGAGTCGATCAGCGCGGGAACGATGCCCGCCGAGCCGATCCGGGGCTTCTCCAGCTCGGTGCCGAGGAGTTGGACCGCCGCGCTCAGCTCGGGGTGCCGGCCGTGCCGGGTCGGCAGGTGGATGACCTCGGGCAGTTGGCGGACCAGCGGGTGCGGCCGGCCCTGGTCCAGGTGGTAGTTGCCGCACAGCAGGCTGGTGCGGGGGCCGTCGCCGCCGAGGGTGACCATGCCGATCGGCGAGCCCGGCCGGTACTGGTCGGGCCGCTCCGCCTCGGCCGGGGTGGCGGGGTCGTCGGCGAGGATGTGGCCGCGGCCGTCGCGCAGGAAGATCACGTCGCCGGGGCTGAGCGCGATCGGCTCCGCGCCGGGCGCGTCCTCCAACGGGACCAGCCAGCACGTCCCGTACAGCACCACGTGGAACCCGGCACCGGCGACCGGGGGGAGACACAGGCCCCAGGGGGCGCGGCCCTCGGTGCGTACGGACGTGGGCTGCCCCGTCCGCATCGAGCTCAGCGCCTCGGTCAGGACGCCCGCAAGGCCGGTGAGAGCGAGGAGCGGCTGCACCTGGTCGCCGTCTGGCAGGACGCCGCGCACTTCTTCACCGAGTAGGAACGGGCCGCCCTCGCGCTGACCGAGTCCGTCACGCTGATCGGGCAGGCCGGCCTGCCGGACGATGTCTACGCGCGGGCCGCCGCCCAGTTCACCGAGGAGGAACTGGCCCGGCTGCTGGCACTGGTCCTCACCATCAACACCTGGAACCGGATCGCCCTCGGCACCGCCAAGGTCCCCGGCACCGACGAGCGCGCGGGGCACTGACACCGGGGCACTGACACCGGGCACTGACACCGGGGCACTGACGCGGGGCTGCGGCGCCGACGGGCCAGACAGGCCCGGCACCCGACCCGCCGACGTCGGTCGAGGACCCGGCGCCACCCCCGCGGGGCCGGGTCCTCGACCGCGCCCCGCGGGCGCCGCGCCGAGCGGGTCAGGGGCGCAGGTGCCCGAGGACCGCGCGGAAGGCCTGCTCGACGGCCGCACGGGACTCGTCCGTCGGGTCCACGGTGTCGAAGCCGTGATGGCCGTGCGGGACGTCGATCACTTCGAGGTCCGCCCCCTCCGCCTCGGCCGCGGTCACGAACGCCTCGACGGTCGCGGCGATCTCGGGAACCTCCAGGCCCACCCGGGTCAGCACGACCGGCAACCGGCCGGCCCCGGCCAGGGCGTCCGCCGGACGGAACCGGCTCTCCACGGTGGGCCAGCCGGGGAGCGGCGCAAGGACGGGGTAGGTCGCGGCGAGGCAGCGCAGCCAGGCCGGGGGCGCGGACAGCCAGTCCGCCGAGAGCAGACCGCCACCGGAGAAGAACCAGACGGCGACGCGGTCCCCGTCGACGCGCGGGTCGGCGCGGAGCAGTTCGACGGCCTCGGCGATGTCCGCCGCGGCGAGCGGGTAGTCGGCCAGCGAGTGCAGCCGGTGGTCCAGGGTCGCCCCGATCACGCCCTGGCTCGCCGCGTACCGGCCGTAGCCGACGTACGTCGTCCAGTCCCGCGGGGTGGGCCGCACGCTCTCCGGGACGGGGCCGCCGTGCACGAACAGCACTGCCGGACGCGGCTCCACCGCGCCCGCGTCCGCACCAGCGTCCGCACCCGCACCGGCGACCGCACCCGCGAGGTCCGACGGCAGGTAGAGGTCGAGCCGGCCGACGCGCTCGCGGGTCTGCTCGGGCACGTCCACCACGAACGGGCGGAGGTAGCCGGGCAGCTCCTCGGCCGGCGCGGCCAGCCGATGGCCCTCACCGGCGGCGGCGCCGAGCAGGGTGTCCGCCAGCTCCTCGGGGCGGGAGAGCATCGGCCAGTGGCCGGTGTCCAGGTCGAAGAACCCCACCCGGGGGTCGGCGAGCGCCTTGAACTGCGGCATGCCGAGCGTCATCAGGCCTTCGAGCTTGGCGATGCTCATACCGCCCGCGGTGCAGAAGATGCCGGAGGTCGGGAGGGCGGCGAGCGCCCCCGACAGCCTGAGCGGCTGGGTGAAGGTGGCGCTCGGCTGCGGCGAGGCGAGCCGGGTCAGGTCGGCCAGCGCCTCCTCCGTGAGCCCGGCGGTGCTGCCCCAGCGCTGCCACCCGTCGGCGGCCGGCGGCGCGATCCACCCGTCGTCCCCGTCCGGGCCCGCCGGGCTCAGCAGCCGGCCCCGCACCTCCTCGTCGGGGACCAGCTGGAGCGCGACGTCACCGTCCTGGGGCAGGCCCGCGTCCAGGTAGACGATCCGGCTGATCCGCTCCGGGCGCCGGTCGGCCGCGCCCAGCACGGGGTGGATGCCGTAGTCGTGACCGACGATCACCACCTCCGGCGCGTCCACCGCGTCGATCAGCCGCACCACGTCGTCGATGTGCGTCTCCAGGCCGGTGTCCGGACCGGCCAGGTGACGGCGGTCCCCCAGGCCGGTGAGCGTCACCGGGTGCACCTCGGCCCCGGACTCCCGCAGCCTGGTGGCCACCTCACCCCAGACCCGGCCGTCGGTGAAGGGCCCCGACACCAGCACGAACGTCGTCATGATCGTCTCCTTACCCGCATCGTCCGCCCGGACGACTTCCGGCCGCCCGCACACAGGTACGGTAGGAACTCCCCCTGAGGGAGGTTCAAGTCTTGTCGCCCGACGTCATGTGGAGCATCGGGGAACTGGCCGAACGCGCGGGCGTCACGGTCAAGACCGTCCGCTTCTACTCCGACCGCGGCCTGCTGCCCGAAGCCGGCCGGAGCTCCGGCGGGCACCGCCGGTACGGACCGGAGGCGCTCGACCGGCTCCAGTTCATCCGCTCGCTGCGCACGCTCGACCTGCCCGTCCCCGAGGTGGGCCGGGTCCTGGAGCACGAGTCGGCCCTGGAGGACGCCGTCGCCCGGCAGTTGGCCGAAGTCGGGTCGCAGCTGGCCGCCCTGCGCTGGCGCGAGGCCGCCCTCCACCTGCTCCAGGACTGCACCCCCGCCGAGCGCGCCGACCGGCTGCGCCTGATCGGCCTGGTGGCCGGCCCGCCCGACACCACCGTGATGGCCCGCTTCTGGCGCCGCGTGCTGCCCCCTCGGCTCCCCGCCGGGCTGCTCGCGGCGGTCGTCGACGCGGCCGTCCCGACGCCCCCCGACGACCCGACCCCGGCCCAGGTCCTGACCTTCGCCCGGATGCACGCGCTCACCGCCCCCGGCCGGCTCAGCATCGACGTCTGCCGGCCCGATCTCCGCGACCCCGGTGCGCACTACCGGCCGGCGGTGCTCTACCAGGGCCTCGGCCTCGCGTACGAGCTGGCGGCGGCGGAGATGGCGCGGGGGGCGTCGCACGCGGGCGAATCGCTGGACTGCTTCGTCGCCGCGCACGCCGACTCCAACGGCCTGCGCGACACCTCGGAGTTCCGTCACCACCTCGGGTACGTCCTCGACCAGACCGCCGACCCGGTGATCGACCGCTACTGGCAACTCGCCACCGAACTCGCCACCCCGGCCGACGGCCCGCCCGCCATCACACCCGGCTCCGCCCACGAGTGGCTCCGCACCTCCCTGGCCGGCCAACTCGCCGACGCCGCGGCCTGAGCGGGCGGCCGGGCACCCGGGACCCCGGGGCCGTCACGCCGGCGGGGGCCGTCACGCCGCCCCCCGGGGACGTTTCGGCACCCGCCGAACCGTCCCGGGGGCACCATGGGGTCATGTCGCTCGCCCAACTCGCCGGACTGCTCGCCGACCCGACCCGCGCCGCGTTCTGCACCGCCCTGCTCGACGGTCGGGCCTGGACCGCCGGTGAACTCGCCCGGCACGCCGGCGTCGCCCCGTCCACCGCGAGCGAGCACCTGTCCCGGCTGGTCGCCGGAGGCCTGCTGGCCGAGGAGCGGCAGGGGCGGCACCGGTACGTCCGGCTGGCCGACCCGGCGGCCGCGACCCTGATCGAGGACCTCGCCGCCTTCGCGGCGGGCACCGGCCCGGCGGGGCCCGGACCGCGCACGCTGCATGAGTCCACCCGGCTGAGCGCCGAGGCCCGGGCACGGACCTGCTACGACCATCTGGCCGGCCGGCTCGGGGTGGCGGTCACCGAGGCCGTCCTGGCGCGCGGGCTGGTGGCGGACGACGGCGGCCTCGCGGTCACGACGGCCGGGCGGGAGTGGCTGGCCGGCCTCGGCGTCGGGCTTCCGGTCCACGCCGGGCGCCCCGGCGGCCGGCCGCTCGTCCGCGGCTGCCTGGACTGGACGGAGCGCCGCGGTCACCTGGGCGGTGTCTTCGGCGCGGTGCTCTGCCGGGCCGCGCTGGACCGGGCCTGGGTCGAGCGGATCGGCTCCGGCCGGGCCCTGCGGGTGACGCCGGCGGGCGACCGGGCGCTGCGCGAGCTGCTCGGGGTGGCCCTCGACCCGGCGGCGGGGTGACCGGCTCGGCCCGTCACCCTCACCCCACCGTGGGGTCATCCCATCGTCTTCGCCCCGTCCAGCGACTCCCGGATGATGTCCGCGTGCCCGGCGTGCTGCGCGGTCTCCGCGATGACGTGCAACAGCACCCGGCGCACGGACCAGACCGCGCCCGGCTCGAACCACGGCGCCTGCGGCAGCGGGTGGACGAGGTCCAGATCGGGCAGGGTCGAGAGCAGCTCGCCCGTCCCGCGCGCCACCCGCTCATAGCCGGCGAGCAGACCGGCCAGCGTCTCGCCGTCCGCCATCCGGAACTGGCCCTCCCAGTCGACGGACTCCCGCCCCATCGCCTCCGCCCCGCCCACCGCGAACCGCATCCAGCGTTCCTCGACGCCCGTGACGTGCTTGATCAGGCCGCCCAGGCACAACTCGCTCGCCGTGGTCCGGCGGGCGGCCTGCTCGTCGTCGAGGTCGCGGACGGTGTACCGGAGGAAGCCGCGGTGCTTGTCCAGCGTCTGGAGCAGATCGGCCCGCTCCCCACCGGCCCGCTCCCCACCCGCCCGCTCCCCGCCGCCGTCTTCGCCGCCGACCCGGTCCACGTCACTCATCAGGCGTCCGCCAGGACGGGCATGTCGCCGGCGGTCGTGCCCAGGTCGATCACTCCGAAGGCCGCGCCCTGCGGGTCGCCGACCGCCGCGAACCGGCCGAACGGGCTGTCCATCGGACCGAAGAACAGCTGCCCGCCGTGCTCGGTCACCTTGGCGATGGTCGCGTCGCAGTCGTCCACCGCGAAGTAGACGCTCAGGTACGACGGCGCCTCCGGCGGCAGGTCGTCCGGGCCCACCTTCATCCGGCCGAGCGCGGGCCGGTCGTCGATCTGGAAGATCTTGTAGTCGACCTGGTCGGCGTCCATCCGCTTGGTGGTGTACGGGAAGACGGCGGGGAAGAAGGCGTCCGCCTTGCCCGGCTCACGGGTCAGCACCTCGGCCCAGGTGTACGAGCCCGGTTCGTTCTGCTTCTCGAAGCCCTCGTGCCGATCGGCCTGCCAGACGCCGAAGGTGACGCCGCCCGGGTCCTTGGCGATCGCCATCGAGCCGAAGTCGCCGACCCGCATCGGGCCCATCAGCACCTCGCCGCCCCCGGCCCGGATCTTCTCGACGGTGGCGGCCGCGTCCGGTGAGGCGAGGTACAGGCACCAGGCCGACTTCACCTCCTCCTCGGGCATCGGTGGGACGACGGCGGCCACCGCCTTGCCGTCCGAGTACGCCGTCGTGTAGTTGCCGAACTCCGACGCGCTCTCGCCGAAGGTCCAGCCCAGCACCGCCCCGTAGAAGGTCTTCGCGGCGTCCAGGTCCTTGAACATCGCGTCGGCCCAACAGGGCGTGCCCTCGGGTAGCACGGCCATGATCCTGCCCTCCAGGTAGCGGTTTGTCCCGATTCGTCACAGTAGTCAGTGACCCGCCCGCCCGCGCCCCGAGCGGCCGCACCCCGCCCGGAGGGGGCCGCGCCCCGCCGACCCGGGGCCTCGCCCACTCGGAGCCTCACCCGGCCCCCGTCCGCGCCCCGGAACGCGCCCCGGAACGCGCCCCGGAACGACGACGGCCCGCCGGAGCACCCCGGCAGGCCGCCACAGGACCGGACCGGCCGGCCGCCGCTATCCGCTCACCCCTGTCCCGCCCCCGGCGCCGCCGGGACCGCCCCCGCGAGCGGCGGCCGCGCAGCCGCCGTCCCGAAGCCGACCGGGCCCGTCGGCACGAGCCCCGGGCGCGGCGCCTGCTCCACCGCGCCCGCGGCCGCCTGCCCCGGCGCCGCCACGAGGGCGAGCCGCGCCGCCGACGTCCCCAGTCCGGACGCGCCGAACGGGAGCGCGGCGCCCGCGCCGGCCGGCACCGGCAGCTCCACCGGCACCGGCGCGGCCGGCGAGGTCCCCTCCGCAGGTCCGTCCGGCAGCGCCACCGGCGCCGACGGCACCGGCAGCTCCACCGGCACCGACGGAACCGGCACCGAAGGCGCCACCGGTGCCGCCCAGGCCTCGTCCCGCCCGAAGTGCCGCCGCAGGTCCGCCTCGCCGTACCGCCGGCAGTCCCGGTGCCACACGTAGATGCCCGCGAGCCAGTTCTCCAGCTCCTTCACGTACCCGTCCAGCAGCTCCCGGGCCTCCGCGCCCAGCTCGAAGTCGTCGTAGAGCACCGGGAACTCGTTCTGCGCCACGTGCTGGAACTGCTTCAACCGCGAGTGCATCAGGTCGTCGACGATCCGGACGGCCGCCGGGTAGTCGCAGTCGAAGAAGTTCTGCACCACCAGGACGGCGTTGTGCACCTCGCCCTCGTACTCGATCTCCTTCTGGTACGAGAACAGGTCGTTCATCATGCACGCGTAGTCGGCGGCCGCGTTCTCCAGCGAGCGCATCGGCCCGCTCCGGTAGACCTCCGGCGGGACGGCCTGGCCGTGGGACAGCCGGCACAGGCTCATGGTGAGGTCGGAACCGAAGGTCTTCCGGCGCATCTCGATGTAGTCCACCGGGTCGGGGATCCGGTGCTGCGCCTGGTTGTTGAGCTCCCAGACCCAGCTCAGCGTCATGTCCTCGACGGCGGCGCGGAACTTCTGCCGGGCGTCCGCCGTCATCGGGGCGCTGGTCCGTGCCCAGAGGTCGGCCAGGCCTCGCTCCAGGGCGTTCACCGGCACCGGTGTCGGGCCGCCGTCGACCGGCATGAACGCGGAGAAGCGTTCGGTGAGGAGCTTGGCCCCGACCAGGTCGCGGGTCCGTCCGAAGACCACCGGGTAGTAGTCGTCGCCGTACGTCCCCCAGGTCAACCAGGCCGAGGTGAGGTCGAGTTCCTCGGCGGTGGCGTCCGGGTGGATGCCCGCCGAGCAGAGCGGGAAGTCGTAGTCGGCGAGCTTCTCGGCCGTCCAGATGCCGGAGCCCGGCACGCCCGGCCGCGCCTCCAGCATGCCCATCCGGGCCCCCCATTCCAGGGTGTTCCGGCGGGAGGCCTCCAGGTGCGGGCTGGGCAGCACGGTGAACGGGAGCTCGAACTCCGGCAGCAGGGAGGGCCCGACCTGTTGGAACGGCAGGTGGCTGTGCGACCGTGCCCGCCGCACCGCCGGGTCGACGCCGCCCGGCGAGCCGGGTGTGCCGTCCAGCGTGTCGACCCCGCTCAGCGAGCCCAACTCACCGAGCCCGCCCGGCAGTGCGCGGCCCGCGCCGACCCGGAGCAGGTCCAGTGCCGAGGTCCCGATCCCGCCGATCCGGTACGGGTCCCACCAGTTGGCCGCGGCGGCGGCCGTGCCGCCGCCGTTCATGTACCGGCTGGACCGCATGTGCCACTCGTGGCCGCCCGACTGCCAGTCCTGGAGCCCCTTGACGTACGCCAGCACCCGGGCGACGCCCGCCGGGTCGAGCCCGGTCTCGGTGAACAGCCAGGGCAGTTCGGTGACGACGGTGTTCTCGAACTGCTGGAGCCGCGAGGTGAGCAGGTCGTTGACGGCCTCCGCGGCCTCCTGCGTCGTGCAGCCCAGGAAGGTCTCCAGCACGAGGATGCCGTTGCTCAGCTCGCCCTCGTCCTCGACCTCCCGCTGGTAGGAGAAGATGTCGTTGCGCAGGTGGACGCCGTCGGAGAAGGCGTCCATCAGGACGCGCAGCGGCCGGGAGCCGGAAACCTCCCGCGGCACCTCGGCGTTGGCCGCGTACTCGATCAGCCCGGCCGACCAGGGCGCGCCGCCGACCTTGCGGCGCATCTCGATGTACTCGACCGGGTTGGCGATCCGCCCGGCGTTGATGTTGGCGAGCTCCCAGAGCGACTCGTTGAGCAGGTTGCGGGTGCTCTCGGCGAACCGGATCCGCCAGTCCTCGCCCATCGAGGGCACGGTGCGTCGCCAGAGGTCGGCCAGACCCGCCTCGACCGGGTTGACGGGCTCGGGCACCGGGGTGGCCGGGTCGGCCGGCATGAAGAGCGGCAGCCGGTCCAGATAGGCCTTGCCGCCCTCGCGGTCGTTGGTCCGCTTGTAGATCTCCAGGAAGTGGTCGTCGAAGAAGAAGACCCACACGTACCAGTCGGTGACCAGGGACAGCGCCTCGGCGGAGGCGTCCGGGTGGGTGTAGGCGCAGAGCAGGCCGTAGTCGTGCGCCTCCAGGTCGGCCTGGTCCCAGATGCCCGACCCCTCCAGCATCCCCATCTCCCGCGCCCAGCCGGTGGAGTGGGCACGGGCCTCGTCCAGGTGGGGGTTGAGGCGTGCCGGGTGCGGCACGTAGAAGGAGGGCAGTTCGAACGGCTGAGTCACCGGGGTGAGCCTTTCTGGACGTGTCGAGGAGGCCGACCGGCACGGCGGAGCGGAGCCTTCGGTCCACCGCGCCCACCACCCGGTCGGCTCAGCATTACCCCCGTCCCGCGATCTTCACCGGAGAACCGGAACAGTCGTATGAGATAACCCACTTGGATCGAACTCCTGCCCGACTCGACGGACCGTTCTGGTTCATCTGTACGGATCCGGGCCGGCCCCCGGAACGCCCCGGCACGCCGTACGCGGCGAGCGGCTCCACCACGAACGCGGCCCGGGTGTGACAGCACGGCCGAAGGAGTTCCCCGGCGTCCTCACCGCCCCGCGGGCCTCGCCGTCCCGCTCAGCCCCCGCTGCCGTTCACGGAGTCCCGCATGTACACCTCCCAGGCCGCCGGCACCGACTCGTCCGGCTCCTCCGGACCGCCCGGCGCGGGCACCTCGGCCCCGGGGCCCGCCGAGCCCGTCCCGTCCGCCGGCCGGACCGGTCCCGGCACGAACGCGCCGGACACCGGCGCACCGTCCTCGGGCGGCTCCGCCAGGCTCGCCCGGATCAGGGCCGCCGCCTCCGGGTGCCCCATGGCCTCGGTGATCCCGGCCACCCGCAGCGCGTAGACGGTCCGCTCGCCCTCCGCGCGGTCGAGGTCGGCGTCGTCCATCAGGGCGTTCAGCGGGCCGACCACCGCCGGACCGCGCCGCTCCGGCTCCCCCGGCCCGTCCGCCGTCGCCACCGGTCCCGTCGCCACCCGACCGGTGTCCACGTCCGGGTGGTGCAGCGCGGAGACCAGGCCCGGCGCCACCGCGTCCAGGAACGGCAGCGACTGCCGCGCCGGCCGGGTGACCAGGTGCTCGTACAGGTCGTCGACCGGTCGGTCGTTGGCCGCCGCCGACAGCTGGGCGAGCGGGCCGATCATGCCGACCGCCTCCCTGGCCTCCTCGTCGTGCCGGGCCAACCACCAGACCACCGCACTGCCGGGGGACTTGAGCACGTCCTCGCCGAGGTAGGCCCGCCTGCTCCGCTCGTAGCGCCGTTCGTGCTCCCACACCTCCTCGGCCTTGCGCACCTCGGACAGCTTGCCGAGCCGCTCCCGATCCGCCTCCGGGAGGCCGAGCCCGACCCGGCCGCCCATCGCCACCAGCAGCCCGGAGGCGTCCGGGCCCTGCGTGCCGAGCGTCCCCTCCAACCGGTGCCGTACGAGGTCCAGCCGACCGGGGTGCTCCCGCTCGGTCACCGCCCGGGCCCGGGCCAGGACGGTCTCCACCGCGAGGCCGGCCGGGTTGGCGTGGACGAGGCCGCCGATGTTCTGCACCGGCCGCCACCAGACCGTCGCCGAGAAGAGGAAGTCGTAGTCCGGCACCCCGCTGGGCAGCGCGACGCCCTCCACCCGGGTCTCCTGGTAGGGGAGTTCGACCACCGGCGGGTGGCCGGGGGGCGCCGACGGCGGGTACGGCCCGCGCGGCGTCTCCACCACCGGCGCGCCCCGGCGCCCGGCGGACCGCCGTACCACGAGGGCGACCGCGGCCGCCGCCCCCGCCCACAACCAGACGGGCCACTCGGCCAGCAGCCCGACAGCCACGGGCACGGCGCCCGCCGCGACGGCGAGGGCGGCAACACGGGCGTTGCTCATGGGGCTCACGCGATCCTCTCCTCGGACGGACGCGCCCGGGGCGGGTCCGTCGGTTCAATGCCCTGCGCACGATCGATCAACTGCCAGAACCGGCGGGCCACGTCGTCCCGCCCGGGCCGCTGCGAGGAGTCCCCGCCGGTGGCCGCCCAGTCGTAGCCGACCAGGTACAGCCGGCTGAGCAGATCGGCCCGGTCCTCGGCGGCCTCGACCAGCACCCGCATCAGCCGCTCGCCCCGGGCCGCCGGCGCCGTCAGGGCCGTGGACAGCCACCGCCCGACCACCGGCTCCCACCGCCCGCTCGGGGCCACCGCCAGCACCGCCCGCCAACCGCGGACGACGGACCGGTCCGGCGCCCACGACAACGGGTCCATCAGGCCGAGGAAGATCCCGACGTCCGCCGAGTCCACCCGCCGCGTCTCCATCGCGTCCCACAGCCGGGCCATCAGCTTCGCGTGGAGCCGCCGGTCCCGCCGGACCAGGACGAACAGCGCCTCCCGCGCGTCCGGGGGCCCGCCCTCGGCGGCCCCCCGGGCGAGGTGGTGCAGCCGGACGAGCGCCTGGTCGGGGTGGGTGGGCGCCATCACGTCGAGGCAGATCCGCGCCAGCACCCGGACGAGGTTCGGGTCCAGCCGCGCCGTGGTCGCCCAGTCGTAGACCCGTGCTCGGAAGGCCGGGCCGAACCGCTCGTCCGCGAGCCCGCAGGCGAGCACCTCGATGGCCTCCGGCAGCAGCCTCGTCTCCGCCGCCCAGAACTCGGCGAGCTCGAACAGCGGCCGCGTCCTGCCCACCCGCAGCGACTGCTCCGCGAAACGGGCCACCAGGAGCCGCCGGTCCTGGGGGCCGAGGCGCCCCGACCTGACCGTCTCCCCCACCCACTGCCCGAACGCCGGCCGCAGGTCCGGGTAGTACGTCCAGAAGTGGGCCCGGACCGCCGCGTCGTAGGCCAGCGCGTCGAACTGGATCCGCCCGTCCCGGTCGACCGCCACCCGCAGGTCGTCCAGGCGCTCGGTGAGGTCGGTCCGGTCGAGCCTGGGCTTGTCCTCCGGCGGGTGCTTCAGCTTCGCCAGCAGCCGTTCGGCCTGGTGGAACACCACGTCGGCCGGCGCCCCGTTCAGCATCGCCGCCACCAGCAGCAGCGCCCGCTGCCGGCCCTCCGCGAGGCCGGCGACCTGGTCGGCCACCTCCCTGCTCCGGTCCCGGAGCGCCTGCGCCGCCCTCCGCGCCCAGAGCGCGAGGTCGCCGCCCGTCGAGCGGGCCTGCTCCATGAGCTCGGCGAGCCGCTGCACGTCCCGCATGGCGGAGCGTTCCAGCAACTCGCCGAGCGCGGACTCCCGCAACTCCGCCGCCGGGACGTCCATGCCGGCCCGCGCCAGGTGCCGTGCCAGCACGCGATCACCGCGCGGGCGCTCGATCGGCACCACCAGGGGCCGGAGGTCCGACCGGAGCAGCCGGTCGTACCCGTCGGGGAGCACCACCGCCATCCGCGCACCGGAGCGCTCGACCTTGTCCCAGTAGGCCGAGAGCCACTGCTGCTCACCCGCGAACTCCTGCTCGGACGCCCCCGAGAGGTCGAGCAGGATCCGGTCCCCCTCGGCCGGCTCGGGTTCCTCGGTGCGCTGGTCCGCCAACGACAGATCGCGGAACCGGTCGGCGTCGGCGCCCTGCCGGTGCAGCAGCACCACGGCCGTCGTCCGGCGCCCGCTCCCGGGCGACCCGGCCAGCAGCACCGTCGTACCGGGCTTCTCCAGCCGCTCGGCCGCGTCGCCGTAGCCCCGCGGCGGGACGAACCGGCTGCTCAGCCAGCGGCGGTGCTCCAGCGCCACCCGCAGTGGATCGATACCGGTGCGGACCAGGCGGTCCTCACCGGCCAGCAGGTAGTAGAAGTGCTGGTCCCCGGTTCCCGTGTGCGTCGGCCCGTGCGCATCCCCGATGCGGGTCTCGGTCACCGGTGCCGGCCCTCATTCCCGTCGCGGCCGTCGCGCCCCTCGCGCTCCCGGCGGTCGCCGAACTCCTGCCTCACGCCGCCGCGTTCGAGGTAGTTCGCGCCCTCACCGGTGAACTGCACACCCCCGTTGCGGATCTCGTTGCGCTGCTCCCCGCTCCCCGTGTGCAGCGGCCCGTTCGCCGTGTTGATGAAGGTGCCCACGTCGCCGCCCACGTTGCCGATGCCGCCGTTCTGCCGGTGCGTGTAGTCCCTGGCCTGGACGACGCTGCCGTCCACCCGGCCCACCCGGTTGCGGCTCTCCGGCTGCTCCGCCTCGCTCTTCGCGAGCTGCCGTTGTGCCTCGGCGAGTTGGGGCAGCGCCTCGGCCAGGTCGTCGCCGATCCGGGCGAGGTCGGCATCGGCGCTGCGGGTGTCCAGCCGCCGGTACTGGCAGTCGGCCAACTCCCCCAGTTCGGCGGGGAGGTCGCGCCGGTTGAGCCGGGTGGCCCGGCCGATCAGCACCGGCACCACCAGCGCACCGCTCTCGAAGGCCTCGACGATCTCCCGCCGGGTCCAGTCCTCGGGGTCGTCGAGTGCGCGCCGGCCGTCCGCGGTGCGGGCGTCGGCCCAGCGGTCGCCGATGACGGCGATGAGCACGCTGCTGCGCCGCACGGCGGTCAGCAGTTCCTGCGGGAAGCGTCGGCCGACCTTGATCGATTTGCTGGCGCGGAACACCCGCTCGCTGCCGAACCGTCGGGACAGCTCGCGCTCGATCAGGGTGGCACCGGTGTCCTCGTCGGTGGTGCGGTAGTTCACGAAGATGTCGGGCATGACGGATCACCTCTCCAGGGAGTTGCGGGGCAGGGCGGGGGGACGCCGGGGAAAGGCCGGACAGGAAGCGGGGACGGGACCGGGGACGGGACCGGGCGGGCCGGGGCCTACGGGTGGAGCGCCGCGGCGAGCGCGGGCTGGAGGTCGAGCACCGCCCGGTTGGCCCGGAACCGGGCCAGCTCGCGGGCGAGCCGCTGCACGTCGGTGCTGATCGTCGCCGACCGCAACGCCGGTACGAGCGGCAGCAGTTCGGAGGCCAGCGCACAGGCGTGCTCGATCTCCCCGGTGGCCGCGTGCGCGAGGGCGCGCCGCAGGCCGTACCGGGCGCGGCTGCGGACGGCGTGCGCGGGGATCCGCGGGTACTCGCGGTCGAGGACCTCGGCGGCCTGCGCGGGGCGGCCGAGGTCGTGCAGACACCAGCCGGTGACCATCGCGGCGGGGTCGGCGAGGGTGCTCGTCCCGAGCACGGGCGGGCCGGCACCGTCCTCCGCGGCGGCCCGGGCCAGCAGCTCGCGGGCCCGGTCGAGGGCGCGCAGGCTCGCCGCGTGGTCGCCGGCCAGCGCGTGGCCCTGGGCCTCGCGCTGGGCGGCGAGGCCGCGGATCCGGGGCGGCAGCCGGCCCTCCTGGGCCCGGGCGACCAGTTCGACGGTCTGGGCGGCGTCCCCCGCGTAGAGGGTGACCAGGGCCCGCCGGACGAGTGCGTAGGAGGCGAGGTCGCGGTCACCGCCGGCCTCGGCGAGTTCGACGGCGCGGGCGGTCCACCAGAGGGCGGCCGGGTCGTCGCCGGCCTCCTGGGCCATCCAGCCCGCGTACTCGGCGTAGCGGGCGGCGAGGGCGAGCAGCGTCGGGCGGCTGGACGCCCCGGCCTGGACGGCGAGTTCGCGCAGGGTGTGGGTCTGCACGGTGAGCAGTGGCAGCAGCACCCCGGGGTCGGTGGTCTGGCCGAGCGTCCGCATCTGGTCGAACTGCAGGCGGAAGATGTCCACCGGCGCGGTCTCGGCGGCCGCCTGCCGCGGCACCACGGCGGCGGCGACTCCCGCCCCCAGCAGGGAGGTCGCGCCGACGGCGAGCAGTTGGCGCCGCCCGAGGCCCCCGGGCCAGCGGACGCCGTCGCGGCCGACCCGGAGCAGCCATGCCTCGTCGTCGACCGTGGCGCCGTCCACCCCCGTTCCAGGCTCGGGGGCCGCGGACGGCACCAGTCTTTCCAGCTCGCCACCGGCGCCGAGCCGGGCGTCGCAGCGGCGGGCCAGGTCGGGGGGCGGCGTCTTGTGGCCGCGTTCGATCTTGCTGAGGTGGCCCTTGCTGTAGTTGAGCAACTCGGCCAGCCGGGTGAGCGTCAGTCCGGCGGCGATCCGCCGTCTGCGCAGTTCCGGCCCGAACTCGCCGGCCGCGTCCGGCGATTTGGGCGTGCGCATGCCAACCCCCTCTCTGGAACCGTCTGCCCGTGCTCCTGCGTCGTGGGCCCGAGACGGAATCTCCCCCCGTCTCGGCATGAATATTGGCATGCGGACGAGGGGGGTGAACGGGGAATGGCGCTGTTTCCCGTTTCCTCTTTCACCGGTGGCGATGTGGCGGCTACTCGACCTGAGGACAAAGGGAGTTAGCGACAAGTCCACTGATATGACAGGACGACTGCCCGCCTCCCGAGCGCCGCCCACCGGGCCCCCGGAGCCGGCGGAAGTCACCGGAAGCGGCGGGGCGACTTTCACCGCGACGGCGATTGTCCGCCCGCTCCGATCACCCTGTTCGAGGGCGATCCGTTCCGCGGAAACGGAAAGGAACCCACCGGCACGCCGGAGCCGCCGCGAATCCCCGAGAAGGGAGCCCCGACCCGCGAGCGGGCGACTTCCGGGACGACCGGGCGGCCGCCGCCGCCGGCACCGACCGGGCCAGGCCACGCCACGCCACGCCACGCCACAGCGCACCACGCACCGCGCGAGACCGCGGCCCACGACACCGCACCGCACGACACCGCAGCGCACCACCGAATTCGGATTCCCCGCACCCCAGCGGGCGCCGAACAGCTACGCTTCCGCCAACTGCCCTGCCCTACAAGGGAGGTGAAGGTGGGCGCAGGAATCTCGGAGTTGGTCCTGCAAGCCGGTCCCCTGCTGTCCTCCGCCCTGAGCACCTTCGGTCACCGAGTGCTCTCCCAGGCCGAGGAAACGGGCGACCAGGCGGCGGACACCGGCCGGCGGCTCCTCCGGGCGGTCTGGCGACACCTCGGGCCCGCCGCCCGCACCACGCTGGAGGAGCTGCTGGCGGACATCGACGTCGAGGAGGACGACCCCGACGCCCTGGCCGCGCTCCGCTCCCAGGTCCGCCGCGCCCTCCGCGACAACGTCGATCTCTACCGCGAGTGGTCCGCCCTGCTCCCGGAGCCCAGCGGCACGGTGACCATCACCGCCCAGGGCGACCGGTCGATCGCCGCCCACACCATCCAGAACAGCGTCTCCGGCGGGACGTTCCACGGCGTCGTCATCCAGAGCGGCCATCTCACCGGCCTCGCGTTCGGGGACAGCGCGGCCCTGCCGCGCCCCCCGGAGACCACCGGGCGGCCCTCGGCACGGGGGACGGACGGCGATCTGTCGCTGCGGAACAACGAGGCGATCGCGGCCCAGGAGACCGGGGACCTGGAGCAGGCCACCGCGCTCCTGGAGCAGAACGTCGCCGAGTCCGAGCGGCTCCTCGGACCGGACCACCCCGACACCCTGGCCGCCCGCAACAACCTCGCCAGCGCCTACCAGGAGGCCGGGGCACTGCAGTTCGCCGTGCCGCTCTTCGAGTCCACGCTCGCCGCCTTCGAGCGGGTGTCGGGCCGCCACCACCCCGACACCCTCACCACCCGCAACAACCTGGCCAGCGCCTACCGCGCCGCCGGCGACCTCCACCGCGCCGTCCCCCTGCTGGAGGAGACCCTCGCCGACCGCGACCGCGTCCTGGGACCGGACCACCCCTCCACCCTCACCAGCCGCAACAACCTGGCCAGCGCCTACCGCGCCGCCGGCGACCTCCACCGCGCCGTCCCCCTGCTGGAAGCGAACCTCGCCGCGTCCCAACGGATCCTCGGACCGGACCACCCCGATTCCCTGGCCGCCCGCGCCAACCTGGCCGGCGCCTACCGGGCCGCCGGCGACCTCGACCGCGCCGTCCCGCTCTACGAGGCCACGTTGACCAGCCAGGAGCAGGTTCTGGGGCCGACGCAGCCGACCGTCCTCGCCACCCGACGGGACCTCGCGATCGCCTACCGCGACGCGGGCCGGTTCGAACCGGCCCTCGCGCTGCTGTCGACCACCCTCGGCCAGTACGAACGGCTCTTCGGCCCGACGCATCTGCTCACGCTGGCCTGCCGGAGCGACCTCGCCGCCACCTACCACGCGGCCGGGCGCCTCACCGAGGCCCTCGCGTCGCACCGGACCGTCCTGGAGCAGAGCACCCGCGTCCTGGGGCCGGAGCACCCCACCACCGTCGCGAGCCGGCGGGCCGTCGCCGCCATCGAACGCGAGCGGGCCGCGGGAGACCGCGGGTGACCGGCGACTCCAACCGCACCAGGATCATCATCATCGAGCTCAGCGAGAACGACACCACCGATCTCACCGCCCTGCTGCGCGAACTGACGGTGCAGCGACCGACGGCGGTGGTCTTCGAAGGAGGATTCAATATGGGCGACACCTACCACGTCGACGGCCAGGCCGGTGCGGTCGGCCCGAACGCCAAGGCCAGCAAGATGAGTTTCACCCAGCTCCGCTCGGCCGACGGAGGCGCCGTCGACCTGCCCACCCTCGCCGGCCAACTCGAAACCCTGCGCACGGCGTTGAAGGAGGAGGCGACCACTCCCGAGCACGACGGCGCCGTCGGCGCCGTCGCCCAGGCCGAGATGGCCGCCCAGCAGGGCGACGAAGCCGGGGCGCTCGCCCATCTGAAGGCCGCCGGCGGCTGGGCCCTCACCATCGCGCGCAGGATCGGTGTCGAGGTGGCCGCCCTCGCCATCGCGCATGCCATCGCGGGGAGCTGACCGGTCGTCGACCGGTGCGCCGACGGCACGCCGATCCCCGCGCCGGGCCCGGCCCGGCGCGGGCCCACGGCCCGTGAGGAACAGGGCCGTTGACCCGGACCGCCGCCGGGTGACGGGGCGCGGCGGTCCGGCCGACCAGTAAGGGTCGAACACAAACCAACCAGCCGGGACAAGGCCCGCCAACGCAACCAATCCACCCCTACGGGCGTGTTGACGCCGATCACTCCTCCCCCGTCCAGCAGACTGGGCGGCGATCCGAGTCTCCACGATCCGAGGAGGGCTTGCCCATGAACGTCACCGTCCGGCTCGCACAGCAGCCCGAGGCCGACGACCTGCTCGGGCGCAGCGCGCTCGCCGCGCTCGTCGGGATGCTGCTGGACCAGCAGGTGCCCATGGAATGGGCGTTCACCGGCCCGCTCACCATCGCGCAGCGCCTGGGCCGGGACGACCTCGACGCGCACGAGATCGCCGTCCACAATCCCGAGGCGTTCGTCGCCCTGCTCTCCGAGAAGCCGGCCGTGCACCGCTACCCGGCGGCGATGGCCAAGCGGGTGCAGCAGCTGTGCCAGTTCCTGGTGGCGCAGTACGACGGCGACGCGGCGGCGCTCTGGCGCGATGTCGCGACCGGCCGGGAGCTGCTCAGCCGCCTCAACGCCCTGCCCGGCTTCGGGAAGCAGAAGTCGCAGATCTTCCTGGCGCTGCTCGGCAAGCAGTACGGCGTACGGCCCGAGGGCTGGCGCGAGGCCGCGGGCCTGTACGGCGAGGAGGGGGCGTACCGGTCGGTCGCGGACATCACCGGCCCGGAATCGCTGGACAAGGTGCGCGTCCACAAGCAGGAGGTGAAGGCGGCCGCCAAGGAGGCCAGGACTGCGAAGGTCTGACGCCCGGTCGTCCTGGGCCGGACCCGGCCCAGGACGACCGACCGCCGCCCCCGTACCCGCGGCCCCGAAAACGTGTTGCCCGCCCACCACTGCCCGGGCGAGGCTCGACGGATGACCGACACCGACCGCACCGCACCTGCACCCGCCACCGCGTCCGCGTCCGCCGTACGCTCGCTCTTCTCCGCCGACGGCCGCCTCCCCACGATCCCCCGCAAGGCGGCCCGCCGCGAACAGCTGCTCGCCCACCTCGCCGGCACCCTCTTCGAAGCGGACCGCTCCTACAGCGAGCGCGAGGTCAACGAGACGCTGCGGGCGGTGCACGACGACTACCCGGCCCTGCGCCGCTTCCTGGTCGAGGGCGGCCATCTCGCCCGTCCGCAGGACGGCAGCAGCTACCGCCGCGCGGCCTGAGGCGCCACCCCCCGGCCGGCCTGTCGGCACCGCACGGCAGGAAGAGGGCTGTTGCCGTCCGCCCCGGGAACGCCCGGAGCCCCGGCCGCGTGTCGCGACCGGGGCCCCACCGCACACCGTCAGACCAGGACCGGCTTCTGCTGCTCCGCGACCACGTCGGCCACGTCGGCCACGTCGGCGACGACCGCCGCCTTCCGCCTCGGCAGCGCGAACATCAGCAGGAACACCGCCACCAGCACCGCGACCACCCACCACATCGCGTGGACGAACGCCCCGCCGAAGGCCGTCCCGACCGCCTCGGGGGCGACCACGTCGTCCATCGCCCCGAAGAACACCACCGACACCAGCCCGAGCCCCAGTGCCGTCCCCAGCTGGTTCACCGTGTTGATCAGGCCCGACGCCGAACCGGCGTGCTCACGCGGCACCTCCGCCAGCACGGCGTCCGTGATCGGCGCGACGATCAGACCCATGCCGGCGCCCATCACCACGAGCGGCAGCGCCATCTGCCAGGGCGCGATCGCCGTGCCGTACCGGTCGGCCTCCGCGATGTAGGTCAGCGCGCCCACCGCCATCACCAGCGCGCCCGCCTGGAGCACCTTGCGGCCGAACCGGGGCACCAGCTGCTGCACCGAGAGCCCGGCCGCCACCGAGACGGCGATCGAGAACGGGATGCCCGTCGTCCCGGCCTTGAGCGGGCTCCAGCCCAGCCCGATCTGCATGTAGAGCGTCCAGACCAGGAAGAAGATCCCGGTGACCACGCCGAAGGTCAGCTGCACACCGATGCCGGCCGCGAAGCTCTTCACCCGGAACAGCGCCAGCTCGACCAGCGGCGAGCCGTCCCGCCGCGTCTTGACCTTCTCGTAGGCGACGAACAGCGCGAACACCGGCAGGCTGCCGATCATCGACAGGTGGCCCCAGAGCGGCCAGCCGGCCTCCCGGCCGTGGGTGAGCGGGTAGAGCAGCATCAGCAGGCCGACACTGGCCAGCAGCACACCGACGAGGTCCAGCTTGAGCGCCTTGTCGGCCCGGGACTCTCCGATGAACGCCCGGCCGAGCAGCAGCCCGGCGATGCCCACCGGCAGGTTGATCAGGAAGATCGGCCGCCAGGCCAGCCCGAAGAGGTCCCACTCCGTGAGCAGCGCGCCGATCAGCGGGCCGGAGACGGCGCCCAGGCCGACCACCGCGCCGAACAGGCCGAACACCTTGCCGCGCTCCTCCGCCGGGAAGGTCGCGTGGATGATCGACAGCACCTGTGGCACCATCAGCGCCGCCGTCGCGCCCTGCAGGATCCGCGTCGCGACCAGCATCTCGGCACCGGTCGCCAGCCCGCAGAGCGCCGAGGCGATCGTGAAACCGCCGATCCCGATCAGGAACAGTCGCTTCCGGCCGTAGATGTCGCCCAGCCGGCCACCGGTGATCAGCCCGATCGCGAAGGCCAGGGCGTACCCGCCGGTCACCCACTGGATGGCGCTGAACGAGGCGCCGGTGTCCTCCTGGATGCTGGGGATCGCGATGTTCACGATGGTGACGTCCACCAGGTCCATGAACGAGGCGGTCATCACGATCGCCAGCGCGATCCACCGCCGACGGTCGGACACCGCCCCGGCACCCACCCCCGGTCCGGCTCCGGAATCCGTTGTCATCTTCTTCTCCCCTACGCCCTCGCTCTTCGGCACGTCGTCGACGATAGAGGCCATGTAGGTCAGCTCCTGTCCGCCATGTCCGGCATCCTGGTGACCATGACCGACACCCCGGCACGGCTGCTGACCCTGCTGTCCCTGCTGCAGACCCCGCGCGAGTGGCCGGGCAGCGAGCTGGCCGAGCGCCTGCGGGTCAGCCCCCGGACCATCCGCCGTGACATCGACCGGCTGCGCGAGCTCGGCTATCCCGTCCAGGCGACGATGGGCGCGGTCGGCGGCTACCGGCTGGTCGCGGGGACGGCCATGCCGCCGCTGCTGCTGGACGACGAGGAGGCGGTCGCCATCGCGGTCGGGCTGCGGGCCGCCGCCGGACACGCCGTGGTCGGCATCGAGGAGGCCTCGGTCCGGGCCCTCGGCAAGCTGCTCCAGGTACTGCCGGGCCGGTTGCGCCACCGGGTCGGCGCGCTGAACGCGGCCACCGTGCCGCTGCTGAGCGGCGACGGGCCGACCGTCGACCCGGAGGACCTCACCGTGCTCGCCAACGCCGTGACCAACCGGGAGCGGCTGCGCTTCGGCTACCGGGCCGGCGACGGCGCCGAGTCCAACCGCCGCGTGGAGCCCAACCGACTGGTCTCGGCAGGCCGGCGCTGGTACCTGGTGGGCTTCGACCTCGACCGGGACGACTGGCGGCTCTTCCGGGTGGACCGGATCGGCGAACCGTTCGCCACCGGCGCCCGGATCACCCCGCGCGAGCTCCCCGCCGAGGACGCGGCCGCGTACGTGGCGAGCAAGCTCCACCGTCTCGCGCCGACGTACACCCTGGTCGCCACCCTGCACATGCCCGCCGCCGACATCCCGTACTGGCTGCGCCGCGACTCCGAGATCGAGCCGATCGACGGGGGCGGCTGCCGCCTCCGCTCCCGCGCGGAGTCGCTGGAGTGGCTGGCCATGCGCCTGGTGATGCTCGGCTGCGAGTTCGAGGTGCACGAGCCACCGCAGATGCACGCCCATCTGCGCGAACTGGCGGCCCGCGCCGGCCGGGCGGCGGGCCTCGGCGGTTGAGGTTCCCTCCGGCCTAGGCCTCCACCCGGTACCAGACGTCGCCGGCCCGGAACCGCAGCACGCCGTCCCGGCCGTGCGCCCGCTCCCGGTCGAGTCCACCGGGCAGGTGGAGCCGCCCGCGCCCGGTCTCCTGCCAGCCCTGGCCGGCTCGCTCGCACCGGACGATCTCCCCCTCGGCGGTCAGGAAGACACCCCGCCCACCGGTGATCGCGAAACCGACCGGCTCCCGCACCGGGCACCGCACGCTCGACGACGGTCCGCCGGCCGGGTCGATCCTGGTCAGGTGGCTGCCCGAGCTGTCGGGGTACCAGGCCAGCCAGGCGGCCCGCCCCTCGGTGGCGGCGGCCAGGCCCTCCAGCGGAAAGTCGGGGAGTTCACCGCGTCCCGGGCGCCAGACCACGCGGCCGGCACTGTCCACCGCGGTCAGGCCGGAGTGCGCCAACGGATGGTCGCCGTAGATCCCCTCGTCCCCGAAGGCCAGCCAGATCCGGCCGTCCCGGTCGGTGACCAGCGCCCCGACGTCGTCGCCCAGCGACAGCTCCCGGGCCGGCCGGCCGTCCGCGCCGAACACCACGGCATTGGGCTCCCACGCCCCCGGTTCGCCGTCGGACCGGCAGCCCGCCACCAGCACCCGGCCGCCGGGCAGCAGGGCCAGGTGGTCCGGCCCGACGGCGACCGGGGCGAGCGGCAGCCGCCGCTCGCCCCGCGCGGTCACCGTCACCAGCTCACCCTCGAACGGCGTCCTGATCCGCGGCCACGCGCCGGCCGCCGCCAGATCCGTCCCGTCCGCCAGCAGTACGGCCAACTCGCCGCCCGGACCGGCCGTCCAGGCCACGGCCCGGCGGCCCGCCCGGGCGTCCTCCCCGGGCAGCCGCCACTCCTCGACGGGCCGAACGGCCGGTGACGACATCGCGGACGACTCCTGGCGCCGGATCAGACGCCGAACTCGGCGGTCAGCACCGCGCGGCCCAGCGTGTGGAAGGTGAGGTGGAACCCGATCTGGGCCGCCGGCGTCTCGGCGGTGACGTCCAGCGCGTCCACGTCCAGCGCGTGCACGGCGAAGGCGTAGCGGTGTGCCGGGCCGGGCGGCGGGGCGGCGCCGTCGTACTTGGTGCCGGGGAAGTCGTTGCGGCCGTGGAACGAGGCCGCGCCGGGCAGGTCGGCGTCGGACGAACCGGCGCCGCGGGCCAGGCCGGTGAGGTCACCGGGCAGGTTGAGGGCGAGCCAGTGCCACCAGCCCGAGCCGGTCGGGGCGTCCGGGTCGTAGCAGGTGACGGCGATGGACCGGGTGCCCTCCGGCAGGCCGGACCAGGCCAGCTGCGGCGACAGGTTGCCGCCGGCGTGGATGAACTCCTCGGCCAGCTCGCCGCCTTCGGCGATGTCCTCACTGGTCAGCTCGAAGGAGGGCACCTGCGGCAGGAACTCGTAGGGCAGCGGCGGACGAACGCTCATGAAACGATCACCTCTCGACGAGCCGGGACAGCCCGGACCAGGCTGAATGACGCGATTCACTGTAGTGGGGTGCCGCCCCGCGCGGACCCGATCTACAGTCGGGGCATGACCCCGAAGTTCACCTGCCTGCTGGCCGACTCCCGCCGCGCACTGCTCACCATGCTCGGCCTGCTCGCCGTCATCTGGGCGGTGCAGGTCGTCAACTGGACGGACGACTACGGGCTCTCCCGCGACTTCGGGCTGATGCCGCGTCGGCTCGACGAGCTGCCGGACATGTTCACCATGCCCCTGCTGCACTTCGGCTGGGGACACATCGAGGCCAACTCCTGGCCGCTGTTCGTGTTCGGGTTCCTGTCCGCCTACCGGGGCCTGCGGAAGTTCCTCTGGGCGACCCTGCTGATCGTGCTGGCCAGCGGCCTCACGGTCTGGCTGTGCGAGCGCCCCGGGGTGGTCACGGCCGGTGCCAGCGGTCTGGTCTACGGCTACTTCGGCTACCTGGTGCTGCGCGGGGTGCTCGACCGCAACCTGCTGGACGCGGTGATCGGCGTCGTCGTCGCGGCCGTGTACTCCTACCTCCTGATCGGGGTCCTGCCGGTGACCCAGGGCGTCAGCTGGCTGGGCCACCTCGGCGGTCTGCTCGGCGGGCTCGCCGCCGCCTGGCTGCTCCGCGACCGCGGTCCGAAGGCCGCCGCCACCACCGCCGGGGCCGCCGCCGGCCCGCGGTCCGCCCTGCACAAGGAGCTGGACGAGCTCGGCCTCTGACCGCCGACCGCGCGCCGAGGGGCCGGCGGCAGACCCGGACGACGTCCGCCACGACGTCCGCCCGTTACGGCCAGGTATAGACCAATCCCGGACCTGCGGCTAGCGTGACGGGGACACCTTCCCCCTGCTCCGGAGCCGCACCGTGGAGTCGTCCGTCCTCGCCTTCGCCACCGACCTGCTGGACGAGGGCACCGACACCTTCTTCGGCAACCTCACCGACCGGGCCGGGGTCGGCGGCGTCACCCTCGCCTCGGTCTACCACGAGGCCCGGGACGTCTTCCCGCACAACCCGCGCCGGGTGATCCGCTACCTGGAGCCCGGCGCCGCCTACTTCCGCCCCGACCCGGCCCGCTGGACCGGACGGCGGCTGCGGCCCACCCCCTCCACCGCGATCGGCGACCGCGACCCCTTCGCCGAGGCCGCCGCCGAGGCCCGGCGCCGCGGGCTGAAGCTGCACGCCTGGACGGTGTTCTGCCACAACGACCGACTCGGCTTCGAGCACCCGGACTGCGCGCCCGCCAACGCCTTCGGCGACCGCCACCTCACCGAGCTCTGCCCGGCCGCCCCGGAGGTCCGCGAGTACGCGGTGACCCTGGTCGGCGAGCTGGCCCGGTACGGCGTGGACGCGATCCGGGCCGAATCGCTGCACTTCCACGGACTGCGCCACGGCTACCACCACGAGCGCTACTTCGAGGAGCTGGGCCCGGTCGCCGAGGCGCTGCTGGGGATCTGCTTCTGCGGCCACTGCCGCGCCGCCGCCGTCCGCGCGGGCGTCCCGGCCGACGAGGTGGCGACCGCCGTCCGCGCCGAGCTGCGCCGCCGGCTGGCCGACGACGCGGCCGCCGCCGAACCCGCCGCCCTCGACGAGCTGGCCGACGGCGCCGTCGCGGCCTACGTCGACGCCGCCGCCGCGACCGTGACCTCGCTCGCCGCCGAGGTGACCGAGGAGGCGCGGCGGCACGGCATGCGGCTCAGCTTCATGGACGGCGGCGGCCCCGGCCGGGGCTGGCTCTCCGGCATCGACCTGCCCGCGCTCGCCAAGGCCGCCGACCAGATCGAGACGCTCGGCTACGCGCACACGCCGGAGGCCGTCCGGGAGAAGATCGCGGCCTTCGCCCTGCACGGGGTCCGCCCGCGGGACATGGCGGTGATCCTGCGCCCGATGGCCTCGGACTGCGACGGCCCGGCCAACCTCGCCGCCAAGATCGCCGTGCTCCGCGAGCTGGGCGTGCCGGAGGTCGAGTTCTACCACTACGGCCTGATGCGGCTCTCCTCGTTGGACCGGATCGGCGCCGCGCTGGCCGGGTAGGTCCCGGGCGGGCTCCCTCAGCGCCGCCGCCGGCTCGTCCCGAACAGGCTGCGCGAGATCTCCCGCCCGAGCTGTGACCCGGCCGAGCGGGCGAAGGACTTCAGCGTCGGGTTGTTCATCAGCATCCCGAGCACCCCGGCGTCGTCCTTCCCGGCGCGCGCCCCGTCCGGGCCCCGCGCCTGCCCGCCTCCCGGCGCCGGTTCCGGCGCGGCCGTCGGCACCGGGGCCGGCTCCGGCCGGGCCGCCCGGGCGGCGAGCTTCTCGTAGGCCGACTCCCGGTCGATCGCGTCCCGGTAGCGGGCCGCCAGCGCCGACCCGTCCACCGCCGCCGCCAGCGCGGCCGGCTCGACCGGGCCCATCAGCGACCGCGGGGCCCGCAGCCTGGTCGCCGCCACCGGCGTCGGCGCGCCCTGCTCCGAGAGCACCGTCACCACCGCCTCGCCGGTGCCCAGCGAGGTCAGCACCTCCGTCAGGTCGTAGGAGGAGCGCGGAAAGGTGGAGACGGTCGCCTTGAGCGCCTTGGCGTCGTCCGGGGTGAAGGCCCGCAGCGCGTGCTGCACCCGGTTGCCCAGCTGGCCGAGCACATCGGCCGGGACGTCCTTCGGCGTCTGGGTGACGAAGAAGATCCCGACGCCCTTGGAGCGGATCAGCCGGACGGTCTGGGTGATCGCCTCCAGGAAGGCCTTGGAGGCGCCCTTGAAGAGCAGGTGCGCCTCGTCGAAGAAGAACACCAGCTTGGGCCGGTCGAGGTCCCCCACCTCGGGCAGCTCCTGGTAGAGGTCGGCCAGCAGCCACATCAGGAAGGTGGAGAAGAGCCGCGGCCGGTCCTGCACCGCGGGCAGTTCCAGCACCGAGACGAGGCCCCGCCCGTCCGGCGCCGTCCGCAGCAGCTCCGCGGAGTCGAACTCCGGCTCCCCGAAGAACGCCCCGGCGCCCTCGTTCTCCAGCATGGTGAGCGAGCGCAGGATCACTCCCGCGGTGGCCGCCGAGACCCCGCCGATCCCCTTCAGCTCCTCCTTGCCCTCCGGCGAGGTGAGGAAGGTGATCACCGCGGTGAGGTCCTTGAGGTCGTACAGCTCCAGGCCGTTGCGGTCGGCGTAGTGGAAGACCAGGCCGAGCGAGGCCTCCTGGGTCTCGTTCAGGTCGAGCACCTTGGCCAGCAGCAGCGGGCCGAAGCTGGTGACGGTGGCTCGGATCGGGATGCCCGTGCCCAGGCCGCCCAGCGTGTAGAACTCGGTCGGGCAGCCCCGCGCGGACCAGTCCTGGCCGACCTCGGCGGCCCGGGCGGCGGTCCGCTCGCTCGGCACGCCGGGCACGGAGATCCCGGAGACATCACCCTTGACGTCGGCCAGGAACACCGGCACGCCCTGGGCGGAGAGCTGTTCGGCGATCAGCTGGAGCGTCTTGGTCTTGCCGGTGCCGGTGGCACCCGCGACCAGCCCGTGCCGGTTGAGCACCGCGAGCGGGACGCGCACCTGGGCACCGCGGTGGGCGGTGCCGTCCAGCACCACCGCGCCGAGGTCGAGGGCGGGCCCGGTGAAGGCGTACCCCTCGGCGATCTCCCGCACCGCGGGCGGGAGCGGCTCGGTACCGGGGGGCGACGGCTCGTCGGTGGTCATCGGGCACTCTCCAGGGGCAGAGCTGAGGAACGACGTTCGCGACATTTCCCATGAAACAGCCGCAATCGTCCGCCCGCAGCTCGCGCCGGTGCGCGTGGCGGGGTCGCGGCTGCTGCGCCATCCGCCGCCCAAACGGTAGGCTTTCCGTGTGATCTTCAAGCGCATCGGCAATGGGCGGCCGTACCCGGATCACGGCCGGACCAGCACCCGCCAGTGGGCGGACGTCGCCCCGCGTCCGGTGCGGCTGGACCAGCTGGTGACCACCAAGGGCCAACTCGATCTGGAGACCCTCCTCGCGGAGGACTCGACCTTCTACGGCGATCTCTTCGCCCACGTCGTGAAGTGGCACGGCGACCTCTACCTGGAGGACGGGCTGCACCGCGCCGTACGCGCCGCGCTCCAGCAGCGCCAGGTGCTGCACGCCCGCGTCCTCGAAATGGAGTGACGGGCCCGTCCCGCCCCCCACCACCCGCGTGGACACCGCCTTCCGGCCACCTCCGGAGGGCGGTCCGCGCATTCGCCGGTACCCCCGTTCGGGTGCCGCCGTACTCCAGATGATGATCGTTTAGTACCTTCGCAGCCGTACGGCACTAATCTGCTGACTACGGCCGCAGTCCGTGGCGAACGCCGCCCACCCAGGCCGAATCCGTCACCCGATCCCCGCCCTGGCACGAGGGGGAGACAAACCGTGAGCATGTTGACTCCCCAAGGCCTGAAGGGGAAGCAGTACCGCGTCACCGGCAACGCCTATCCACGGCTCGGCCGGCCGCCGAAGAAGAGCCGCAAGGTCATGGCTCTGATCGGCTCGCTGCTCGCGCTGGCGCTGATCGCGCTCGGCGGCGTCCAGCTCTACGACATCTTCACCGGCAAGGGCAAGAACGCCTCCGCCCAGGCCTGCGCGACGCCCTCCGGCAAACCGCTGGCCGCACCCACCCCCACCCCGGACACCCCCGCCGGCGATCCGCACGCCATCCCGCAGCCGGCCGGCTTCAAGCTGAACGTCTTCAACGCCACCACCAAGTCCGGCCTGGCCGGACGGACCGCCGACGAGTTCACCAAGCGCGGCTTCACCGTGGACAAGAAGGGCAACGCCCCGGCCGAGCTGGACAAGAAGGTCCCCGGCACCGCCGTGGTGATCGCCGGCCCGGCCGGCGCCGGCGCCGCCACGCTGATCAGCTCGCAGATCGCCGGGGCGACCGTCACCACGGACGCCCGGACCGACAACACCGTGGACGTCGTGGTCGGCGACAGCTACAACACCCTGTTGGACGAGACCCAGGCCGCCGCCGCACTGGCCCTGGCCGTCAAGCCCTCCCCGACACCGAGCAGCACCGGCAGCTGCTGAGCCGGCCCCCGCACCGCACGAGAGCCCCCCGGCACCGCGCCGGGGGGCTCTCTTCGTACGCTCGGACGTCCCGCGCCCGGGGCTTCGCGCTCCCGCGGACTCAGCCCGCGGTGCCGTAGAGACGGTCGCCCGCGTCGCCGAGACCGGGGACGATGTAGCCGTTCTCGTTCAGGCGCTCGTCGACGGCGGCGGTCACGACGGTGACCGGCAGCCCGGCCAGCGCCTCCTCCATCACCGCGACGCCCTCGGGCGCGGCCAGCAGCACCACGGCGGTGACATCGGTGGCGCCCCGCTCGATCAGCATCCTGATCGCGGCGACCAGCGTGCCGCCGGTGGCCAGCATCGGGTCGAGCACGTAGACCTGGCGGCCGGAGAGGTCGTCCGGCATCCGGGTGGCGTAGGTGGAGGCCTCCAGGGTCTCCTCGTTGCGCACCATGCCGAGGAAACCCACCTCGGCGGTGGGCAGCAGCCGGGTCATCCCGTCGAGCATGCCCAGGCCGGCCCGCAGGATCGGAACGACCAGCGGGCGGGGGTAGCTCAGCCGGGTACCGGTGGTGACCGCCACGGGCGTGGTGATCTCCACCTCCTCGGTGCGGACGTCCCGCGTCGCCTCGTACGCGAGAAGGGTCACCAGCTCGTCGGTCAGGCGACGGAAGGTCGGCGAGTCGGTGCGCTCGTCGCGCAGGGTGGAGAGCTTGTGGGCGACCAGGGGGTGGTCGACGACGTGGATCCGCATATGTCGAGGTTAGCCCGGCCCCGGGCGCCCGTACGCCACCCCGTGGCCGGCCCGGCCGACTCCGCGCCCCCGCGCGGGGCCGTCCGGGGTCACGCAGACATGACACGCCGTGACGCACCGCGAATGTCCGGGCAGAACGTCCTCCTGTGGTATCAATCCGGCCGATCTGGGAAAGTCAGGTCCTATGACGAGCAACCCGAGGACCGGGGACGGCTCGGCGGGCGGGCCCACGGGCCCGTCGGGCGGGCACTCGGGCCTGCCCCCGGACCAACCGGAGACCGAGGCGGAGCGCCGCAAGCGGCGGACGGTGTTCCTCCGCGAACTCGCCGAGGCACGCGAACTGCGGGAGCGGGTCCAGCCCCGGCGCACCAAGGAAAGACGGATGCGCGAAGCGATGCGGATGCGAACCTTCCGGATCTGACGGGCCCACGGCGCTCCTCCGACCGGCCGGCGGCGCGCACCCGGCGCCACCGGCGCCCGTTCACCGGCCCCCGGCCAACCCTTCCGACACGACCTGCGAAGACGCGCTGCCGAACACCCCCCGCAAAGCCGGGCTTTCTGTCACGATTCCGATGGGACGGTCCGAACAGCGGGCCGCCTCTGGCGCGGGGGCGGCCAGATTTCGCGTTGCCCGGAGCGCCGAGCCGAGACCGATGATCTTGGGAGTGTCCCTGGTGGCGTACTTCGCTGCAGTGCTTGCTCGCACCGAGGACGGGTGGGATGTGAGCGAGACGGAACTCGACGACGTCGAAACCCTGGCCGATCTGGCCGATCTGGCCCGCGAGGCCGCCCAGGACGACGACAGCGTCCTGGTCTTCATCGAACAGGAGGACGTCTGGTTCGCCATCGTCCGGGTGGACGGCGAGGAGGACCCGCGGATCTTCGTGTCGGACGGCGCCGCCGCCGCCCGCAGCAGCTACGGCTCGGTCCTCACCGACGAGCTGGTCGACCAGGCCGGCGAGAGCGAGTTCGGCGACCTCGACAACCTGGTCGCCGAGCTGGAGGACGAGGCGGCGGCGGAGCAGGAGGACGAGGAGGAGGACGCGCACGGCGGCGTCCCGGTCGGCCCGCTCGGCGACGCCCACCTGCTCACCGAGTTCGGCCTCCCGTCCGAGGAACTGCTCGCCCTCAGCGGTGAGGGCGCGGTCCCGGGCGACGCCCTGGAGGAGATCGCCGAGGCCCTCGGCTGCGGCGAGATCCTGGAGGCCGTCCGGTAGCGGGCCGGTGCCCGTCGCCGGATGCCGGACACTGGATGCCATGCAGTCCGCGCCCGTCCGCCAGATAGCCCCGCTCCCCGCCCCCGTCCGCCCCGACCCGGTCCGCGACCGCTGGGCGGCGCCGATGCGCCTCGCCATCGCCGAGGCCGCCCTGGCGCCGGCCACCGGGGACGTCCCGGTCGGGGCGCTCGTCCTGGACCCGGACGGCGAGGTGATCGGACGCGGCCACAACGCGCGCGAGGCGGTCGGCGACCCGACCGCGCACGCCGAGGTGGTCGCCGTCCGCGAAGCCGCCGCCGCCCGCGGGGAGTGGCGGCTCAGCGGCTGCACCCTGGTGGTCACCCTGGAGCCCTGCACCATGTGCGCGGGCGCCCTCGTGCTCTCCCGGATCGACCGGGTGGTCTACGGCGCCCTCGACGAGAAGGCCGGCGCCGCCGGCTCGCTCTTCGACGTGATGCGCGACCGCCGGCTCAACCACCGCCCCGAGGTGATCCCGGGCGTCCTCGCCGACGAGTGCGGCGAGCAGCTCCGCGCCTTCTTCGGCACCCACCGCTGAACCGGGCCGCCGGGCGCCGTCCCGATACGGATTTCGTGACCGCGCCACCCGTCCGGTAGAGTTCCCCTCGGTAGCGTGTCCGAGCGGCCAAAGGAGCACGCCTCGAAAGCGTGTGTGGGGGCAACTTCACCGTGGGTTCGAATCCCACCGCTACCGCCAGCGACACGAGGGCCCCGACCGGGAACGGTCGGGGCCCTCGTCGTTCCCGCACACCCCCGGACGCGGAAAGCTCCGCCCTCGGGGTCCGGACGCGGAAAAGCTCCGCACTCGGGGCTGATGACCACCAACGCCCGGCGAGTACGGAGCCTGGAGGGGGAGCGGCTCGGGGGACCAACCGCTCCCCCGGCGGAGTCCCACAACCGGCGCCGCGTCGGGGGGAAGTCGCGGCGGCCGGTCCCACAGCGGGGAGCTCCGGATCCACGTGCCGGGGATTCCTGCCAGATCCTCGGCACATCACCCATCCTGCTCGACGGCCCGCGCCGGGGCACCCGGAGAAAGGCCCCACTCGCGGGGACCTTCGTCCCGCCGGGTGAACGCGTCGCACACTTGATGGGCCGTCCGGTGGATAAGCTGCCCCGTGCAGAGGACCGCTCGGGGACCGAATGGCGGCGGCCCACAGCAGGGAGGAAGTCACCGGATGGCGCAGGCGAAGAAGATCGGCATGGTCCTCCTGCTCATCTTCGTGCTCTACACGATCATCACCTCGCCCGCCCGCGCGGCCGAGCTCGTCCAACTGGGGTTCGAGGGCATCTCGAACGCCGCCAAGGCCGTCGGCACCTTCATGACCGGCCTGGTGAAGTGACCCCGGGGGCGGTCGTTCGCCCCCGGCGGCACCGACTACGGTGAGCGGGACCCTCAACCCCCGTCCGCGAGGAGCGGCATCGTGATCCGGCATCTGGTCCTGTTCAAGCTCAACGAAGGCGTCAGCAAGGACGACGAGCGCGCGCTCGCCGGCGCCACGGCCTTCGAGGCGCTCGGTCCGGTCATCCCCGAGCTGCGCGAGTGGGAGTGCGGCTGGAACACCACCGAGCGCGACATCGCCCACGACTACGCGATCAACAGCCTGGTCGAGGACCGTACGGCGCTACAGGCCTACCTCACCCACCCGGCCCACCAGGCCGCGGCCGGCCAGTGGCGCGAGTTCGCCACCTGGGTGATCGCCGACATCGAGGTCTGATCCCGGGACATCCCCCGGACAGCCCCAGGCGCCCCGCCCGAGACCCGGGCGGGGCGCCTCTCGTTGCCCCGAAACGCCCCCCGGCCGGGTCGCCGGGAGGCCCCGCGGAGCACCGGCACAGCACCAACACACCTCCCCTCGGTGCTTGCCCGACCTGCGCCCACCTTGTGATGCTATGACCGGTTTTGCCGGACATGGCGAGGTGGTGAATCGAGACGCGACACCCGGTCCGCGAGTCCACCGTTGTCGACTTTGGGAGGGGTGACGTGTCCGTGCGGACACCAGGGAGTGCGCCGGATACCGGCACCGGTCCGGCCGCCGGGCAGACCATCGCGGAGGCCGTCGTGCCGACCGCCGTCCAGACCCCGGCACAGGCCCCGGCGCAGGCCGCCCCGCCGGACGCCGAACGCCCGGCGCCCCCGCCCGGGGACGAGGTGCTGGCCACCGTGATCGGCCCGGCCGGCGAACTCCGGCCGGACGGTCTGCGCGGCCCCGGCGGCCGCCCGGTGGTGGACGTCCGGACGCTGACCCGGGTGCTGTTCGAGCGGCTCGCCGAGCTGCCCCCGGACGCCCCCGAGCGGGAACGGGTCCGGGCCGCGCTGATCGAGGTCAACATCCCGCTGGTCCGGTACGCGGCCACCCGCTTCCGCAGCCGCAGCGAGCCGATGGAGGACGTCGTCCAGGTCGGCACGATCGGCCTGATCAACGCGATCGACCGGTTCGACCCGAACCGCGGGGTGCAGTTCCCGACCTACGCGCTGCCGACCATCCTCGGCGAGATCAAACGCTACTTCCGCGACAACGTCCGCACCATGCACGTCCCGCGCCGGCTGCAGGAGCTCTGGGTACAGGTCAGCGGTGCCATGGAGGAGCTGACGGTGGCGCACGGCCGGGCCCCCAAGGTGCCCGAGATCGCCGCCAGCCTGCGCATCCCGGAGGAGGACGTCCGGGCCTGCCTGGACGCCGGCCGGGCGTACAACGCGGCCTCCCTGGAGGCCGCCCAGGAGCACGAGGGCGGGCTCGCCCTGCTGGACCGGCTCGGCTACGAGGACTCGGCACTGGCCGAGGTCGAGCACCGGGACATGGTCCGCCACCTGCTCGTCCAGCTGCCGGAGCGGGAGCGACGGATCGTGATGCTGCGGTTCTTCGCCAATCTGACACAGTCACAGATCAGCACCGAGCTGGGGATGTCGCAGATGCACGTGTCGCGGCTGCTCTCGCGCATCCTGACCAGGCTTCGGACCGGCAATTCCTGGGAAGACTGACCGTCACAATCCCGGACAGAACCGCGTGAACCGACCGACCCGGCCGGGATTGCTCCGCGTTACCGCCGCGTGACGTCTTGCGACCTTCGGGTTTGCCGGGGACTGTGTTCCGGTATGCAGGGGGAGGGCGTCCTCGGGAACCACCGCGCGACGGAATCCGTTCAACTGTCAGTCACAAGGGGGTGGGTGCATGTCCGGAGACCTGGGCACTGCGGAGATCCACGCTGGTCAGGCCCATGGCACCGCGGTCGCCGTCGACCGGATCCCGCTCCAGCGGGGCCCGGACGCGCCGTCCGTCGCCGAGACCGGCCCCGCGGCGGCCGCGCCGCAGGCGCCACCGGGCCCCGGGCTGGACACCCGGACGCTGTCCCGCTCGCTCTTCCTGCGGCTCGCCGCGCTGGAGGCCGGCAGCGAGGAGCACACCTACGTCCGCGACACCCTGATCGAGCTCAACCTGCCGCTGGTCCGGTACGCCTCCGCGCGGTTCCGCAGCCGCAACGAGCCGATGGAGGACATCGTCCAGGTCGGCACGATCGGCCTGATCAAGGCGATCGACCGGTTCGACCCGGAGCGCGGGGTGGAGTTCCCCACCTTCGCGATGCCGACCGTGGTCGGCGAGATCAAGCGCTTCTTCCGGGACACCAGCTGGTCGGTCCGGGTGCCCCGGCGGCTCCAGGAGCTGCGGCTGGCGCTCACCAAGGCCGGCGACGACCTCGCCCAGAAGCTGGACCGCTCCCCCACCGTCGCCGAGCTGGCCGCCTGCCTCGGCGTCAGCGAGGAGGACGTGGTCGAGGGCCTCGCGGTCGGCAACGCCTACACCGCCAGCTCCCTGGACTCCAGCCCCGGCGAGGAGGACGGCGACGGCCCGCTGGCCGAGCGGCTCGGCTACGAGGACCTCGCGCTGGAGGGCGTGGAGTACCGCGAGTCGCTGAAGCCGCTGCTGGCCAAGCTGCCGCCGCGCGAGCGCCGGATCATCATGCTGCGGTTCTTCGGCAACCTCACCCAGTCGCAGATCGGCGAGGAGATCGGCATCTCCCAGATGCACGTCTCCCGGCTGCTGACCAAGACCCTCACGCAGCTGCGTGAGGGCCTGATCAGCGAGGGCTGAGCGGGAGCCCGGGGCCGGGCCGGTCGGGGCGGGTCAGGGCGCGAGCAGGTTGGCCCGCAGGCCCGCCAGCACGGCGTCGTCCAGACCCAGGCCGTCCTGCCAGAACGCCTCGAAGTCGGTCCAGCCGGCCGCGACCTCCTCGAAGGCCGCCTCCAGGTACCGGCGCTCCGCCCGGAACACCGGGAGCAGCAGCTCCGGCTCACGCATCAGACCGCGGGTGCCGAAGCTGTCCACGATGTTCTCGACGATCTCGGCGGAGCGCTCGTTGGTGAGCAGGTAGTCGGCGAAGACCGTCTCGCGGTCCACCCCGAGGGCGGTGAGCAGGAGGGCCGCCGTCCAGCCGGTGCGGTCCTTGCCGGCCGAGCAGTGGAACAGCAGCGGCGCCCCCTCCGGGGCGGCCAGCAGGCGCAGGACGGTGGCGAACCGTTCGCGGGCCACCCGGTCGGTCACGAACCAGCGGTAGAGGCCGGTCATCATGGCGGCGGCCCGGCCGTCGCCGAGCAGGGCGTGCTGCTTCTCCGGGCTGCGGTCGGCCAGGGCGTCGCGCAGCGCGACGTAGATGTCGAAATCCGCCGCGAAGACCGGCAGGTGGTGCAGGGTCACGCCGTCCGGGTCGGTGCGCTCGACGGTGATCGGCGCGGCGGACAGCTCGGCGGCCGCGATCGCGGCGACCGGCAGGCCGCGGACCCGGTCCGGGCCCGCCTCCCGGACCTCGTCGAGGCTGCGCAGGTCGACGACCTGGCGCAGGCCGAGGGCCGCGAGCAGATCGAGGTCCCGGTCGGTGAGCCGGTTGAGGCCGTCGCTGCGCAGCGCGACGCCGTGCCGCAGCACCCGCCCGTCGGCGGTCCGGTAGCCGCCGAGGTCACGGGCGTTGACGGCGCCGCCCAGACCGAGGCTCCGGGCCTGCTGGGCGACCTCCCCGGCGCCCCCCGGCGCCCCTTCCCGGGTGTCCGCCAGGTGACCGCCCGTCGACGTCCGCGCGGCTTTCCCGGGGGCCTCGATTGCGGCGGTCTCGGTCTGCTGCTCGGTCACGCGGCGGCCTCCATTGGATATTCGGACTGTGCCATGGCACAACCCGACGCGATATTGCATGAACCTGCCCGACGGAACAGGGGGATGTGCAAGAGTGTCATGCGCGAGCCGCCAGTGTAGGGCGCGGCAGGACTGCCACAGCCGTACGGTCGGTGACCAGCAGTAACGCTCAGGCGCGGTTTTTAATTCTCAATTCATTATTTGCGTAACAGGTGCTCTTCCGGTCACAATCAGCGCCTTCGTGGCATCGCCATGAACGTTGGTAACAGATTCGCTGCACTCCTGCCCATTTGGTCCCAATCGGTGCGGAGTCTCCACCAGGATGGGCGCCGGGCAGCCTGCTGCCCGCGAACAGCGACCGGGCAGGCCACGCCGAGCAGCGAAGCGCCCTGCCCAGGGGAGGAACACACATGGGTCGAGCGACCCGAAGAGTTGCCGCCTGCGCGGCGGCAGTCCTGCTGGCCGGTGGCCTGCAGTCGTCCCTCGCACACGGTGCCACCACGGCGCCCAGGATCGACCTCACGGTCCTGGTGATCAGCGACGGTGGTCCCGCCTCGGCGGCCATCGCCGCCGAGCTGAAGAGCCAGGGCACCCCGTACAAGCTCGTCGACCTCAATGACACCGGACGTCCGGTGATCAACGCGGCCTTCCTCAGTGACAGCCTCAACGGGCAGCCGCGCGGCAAGTTCCAGGGCATCGTGCTGCCCAACGACAACCCGTTCGAGGCCGGCTCGGCCGAGATGGCGGCGATCGCCGCCTACGAGGCCGCGTTCGGCGTGCGCCAGGTCGACGCGTACACCTACGCCAGGCCGGAGGTCGGCCTGAACTACGCCGCCAACCCCGGCTACATGGGCAGCCTGGACGGTTTCGAGGGGCAGGTCTCCGCGGCCGGCCTCGCGGGCCCGTTCGGCTACCTCAAGGGCAGTGTCCCGTTCGAGGACAACGACCCCGCGATCGGCGAGAGCTACGGCTTCCTCGCCACCCCGCTGACCACCCTGCCGGCCGGTGCCAGCTTCACCCCGCTGGTCGAGACGACCATCCCGGGCACCACCACCAAGGGCTCGCTGGTCGGCGAGTACACCCACGACGGCCGCAAGGAACTGGTCGTCACCTTCGTCTACAACCAGTACCAGCAGCAGTACCGGCTGCTGGCGCGCGGCATAGTCGACTGGATAACCCAGGGCGTCCACCTCGGCTACGACCGCAACTACTTCGCGGCCCACGTGGACGACGTCTTCCTGGCGGACGACCGCTGGGACACCGTGCTGAAGTGCACCCCCGGTGACGTGACCTGCCCGCCCGGCACCCCCGAGACGGCCAACCCGATCCGGATGACGGTCGCCGACGCGCAGTACGCCAAGCAGTGGCAGACCGCCAACAACTTCACCATGGACATGGTGTTCAACGGCGGCGGCAGCGAGGACTGGAAGGCCGACCACTCCGTCACCACCGACCCGGTGGTGGACCAGATGGTCGCCGACCAGAACAGCTACCGGTGGATCAACCACACCTACACGCACCCGTACCTGGGCTGCCTGCAGGACGTCTCGGTGGTGCCGTGGAAGTGCACGAAGGACACCGCCGGGAACACCGTCTGGGTCGACCAGGCCACCATCACGTCCCAGGTCAAGAACAACATCGACTGGGCCGCGGCGCGCAACCTGCACATCGACAAGACCGAGCTGGTCACCGGTGAGCACTCCGGTCTGCTGACCGCCCCGCAGGAGACCAGCGACAACCCGTACCTGGCGCCCTCGCTGGTCGCCAACGGGGTCAAGTGGACGGCCAGCGACGCCTCCCGCGAGTCCGCCCAGCGGGCCGTCGGCTCGTCCGTGCTGACCGTGCCGCGGTACCCGATGAACGTCTTCTACAACGCCGCCACGGCGAAGGAGGAGACGGACGAGTACAACTGGATCTACACCAGCGTGGCCAACGGTGGCAGCGGGGTCTGCGAGAACAACGCCAACTCCACCTGCCTGCCGACGCCGCTGGACGTCAACACCGGCTACCAGTCGTACATCGTGCCGCTGGAGGCCCGGATCGACCTCGGCCACGTGCTGAGCAACGACCCGCGACCGCACTTCATCCACCAGTCGAACCTGTCCGAGGACCGGATCGTCTACCCGGTGCTGGAGAAGGTCCTCTCCACCTACCGCGCGCTGCACGCCGACAACGCGCCGATCGTGAACCTGGCGCAGAAGGACATCGGCGCCGAGTTCCAGCGGCGCGCGGCCTGGAACACGGCCCTCGCGGCCGGCCAGGTCAGCGCCTACCGGGTCGGCGACACCGTCACGGTGAACGCGCCGGCCGGCGTCCAGGTCCAGGCGACCATGCCGACCGGCACCACCCAGAAGCTCGCCATCGGGTCGGCCGCGTTCGGCACCGCCTACGCCGGTACGCTGTCCGGCTGGGTGAAGCCCGGAGCGCTGCAGAGCAACGTCCAGCTGAAGCTGGCCGCCGCGGTCACCCCGGCGGCTCCGGCCGCCGCGCCGAACACCGCCAAGACGCTCACCGCCCCGGCGCCGGCCGACAAGAAGGTCGTGCCCCAGGGCACCGCCGACGCCGTCCCGGCCGGCCCGAGCGACACCGCCCGGACCGACGCCCCGACGCTGGTCCCCGGCAGCGGGGTCCCGGTTCCGGGCAAGGGCGTCACGGCCGGCAAGAGCAGCACCAAGGGCACCGCCAAGAACGGCGCCCAGAACGGCAAGGCCTCCGGGGGGAAGGCCGACCCGACCAAGAAGACCGCCGGCCAGTCCGGCACCCGCTAACAGGTGACACCGGTGGTGGGACGGGCGACGGCCCGCCCCGCCACCGGCCACCGGGCCCGGCCGTCCAGGCCGGGCGCTTGACGCAAGGACAGGAGGGGGGACAGGAATGCGCGTCACCCTGCTCACCGAGGGGACGTACCCGCACCAGCACGGCGGCGTGAGCGTCTGGTGCGACCAGCTCGTCCAGGGCATGCCGGACGTCGACTTCGACGTCATCGCCGTCACCGGAACCGGCCACGAACCGTTGGCCTGGGAGCTTCCCGCCAACGTGCGGTCCGTCACGACCGCGCCGCTCTGGGGCCCCGCCGGCGACGGCAGACCGCCCCGCGGCCGCGAAATGCGCCGCTTCCTCAACGCCTACGAGCGCTTCCTGCACTCCATCCTGGACCCGGTCTACACCACACACTTCGGCACCGAGCTGTACGGCTTCGCCGACCTCGCCCGCCACGGGCTGCTCAGCCCGGCGCTGCGCAGCGAACGCGCCCTGCGCACCCTCCAGCACGTCTGGACCCGTGACTACCTCTCCACCGCCGTCTCCCGGCCCACGCTGCACGACGCGCTCAACGCCACCGACCTGCTGGAGCACGCGCTGCGCCCGCTGTCGGTCGAGCCGCCGCAGGACGGCGTCGCGCACGCCGCGAGCGGCGGCCTGGCCACCCTGCCCGGGCTGATCGCCTCGCAGCAGTTCGGCGTACCGTTTCTCCTCACCGAGCACGGCATCTACCTGCGCGAGCGCTACCTCGGCTACCGCACCGGCCCCTACCGCTGGCCGGTCAAGGCGCTGCTGCTGGGCTTCTACCGGATGCTCGCCGAGGAGAGCTACCGGCGGGCCGCGCTGGTCACCCCCGGCAACCGGTACAACCGGCGCTGGGAGGAGCGCGGCGGCACGCCGTCCGCGCACATCCGGACCGTCTACAACGGCGTGGACCCGGCGGCCTTCCCGCCCGCCGGGCCGGAGCCCTCGACGCCCACGCTCAGCTGGGCCGGCCGGGTCGACCCGATCAAGGACCTGGAGACGCTGATCCGCGCCTTCGCGATCGTGCGGGCCGAGATACCCGACGCGCGGCTGCGGCTGTTCGGCGGTACGCCCAAGGGCGGCGAGGGCTACCGCGACCAGTGCATAGCCCTGGCCGCCGAGCTCGGCGTCGCCGACTCGGTGGCCTTCGAAGGCCGCGTCGCGGACATCACCGACGCGTACGCGGCGGGGAACGTGGTGATGCTCTCCAGCATCAGCGAGGGCTTCCCGTTCACCCTGATCGAAGCGATGTCCTGCGGCCGCTCCACCGTCTCGACCGACGTGGGCGGCGTGCGCGAGGCCGTCGGCGACACCGGCCTGGTCGTCCCGCCGCGCGAGCCCGAACCGATGGCGGCCGCCGCCATCGAGCTGCTGCGCGACCCGGAGCGCCGGGCCCGGCTCGGCGAGCAGGCCCGGCTGCGGGTGATCGAGCAGTTCACGCTCCGCCAGAACATCGACGGCTTCCGCGGCATCTACACCGAGCTGCTGGGCACCTCCCGCTGGCTGCCGAACGGCGTGGTCGCCGTGGCCGACGGGGCCCCCGGAACGGACTGGGACGAACCCGTCTCCGTCACCGAACGCAGCGAGGTGGGCGCGTGAACGACCGAACCGTGTGCCGCGGGGCGGCCGCCGAGCGCGGCGCGCGCACCGTGAACGAGGTGGCCGGATGAGCGGCCCGCTGCGCCTGGTACCCGACGAGGCCGGCCCCGACTGGGCCGAGCAGACCGTCCAGCTGCGCACCCTCCCGCGGGGGCGCCGCCGGCCCGTGCTGCCCGCGCAGCGGCCCCAGCCCGAGGAGCAGCTGGAGCTCTCCGCGGACCCGCTGGACGAGCTCGCCGAGCGGCTCGCCGACGTCTGCGCCGACGCGGTCCACCCCTACGAGATCGCGGCGTTCCTGGAGTCCGACGGCCTCTCCGACGAGCAGGCCGGGCTGCTGTACGGCCGCCCCGACGCGTTCACCGTCGCCGAGGAGCTGTTCGAGAAGGTCCAGCGCCGCTACCCGGGCCCGAGCTCCGAGTTCGCCAACCCCTGGCGGGCCGACCCCTGGCGGTGCGTCGTGCGCGGCCTGGTGTTCGCCCTGCCCGGTCTCGGCTACCTGCTCGGCGCGAACCTGTTCGCGGCCACCCGGATGCGCTTCGGCCTCCCCTCCGGGATGCTCGCGCTCTCCGTCGCCACCCTGGTCAGCTGGTCCTGGAACCAGGCGCTGGCGCACCGCTCGTACGCCTGGCTGGGCCGCGGCCGGCGTCGCGCGGCCGGGATCTGCCTGGCCGTGGGCGCGCCGCTGGGCGCGCTGGTCGCGGCGGCGGCCGGGTACGTGATCGGCGGTCCGCTCGGCGCGCTCTGCTTCGCCGCCGGGCAGTCCGGCTATCTGGCGGCGGCCACCGTCCTGCTGGTGCTCGGGCGGGAGAAGTTCCTGCTGGTCGCCCTGGCCCCGTCCGCGATCGGCGCGGGCGTGGTGCTGGCCGTGGACGTGCCGCAACTCGTCCGGACGATCGTGCTGCTGGCCTCGCTCGGGCTCGCGGTCGGACTGGCCGGCCGGGAGATCGTCCGCTGCCTGCGCAGCGAGCAGGACGCCACCGTGCTGAAGCTCCCGCTCGGCCAGGAACTGCCGCACCTGCTGTTCGGCCTGGCCGTCGGCACCCTCACGATGATCGCCGGCCTCGGCACCACCGTGCACCAGGCGGTCCGGACCGGCGCCGCGGAGGGCGCGTCAGCCAGCCCGACGGGGCCGGCCATGATCGCGCTGACGCTCAGCCTCGGACTCGCCGAGTGGCTCCTCTTCCGCTACCGGGCGATGGCCGTCGCCGGGCTGCGGATCAGCCACACCCCCGCCGCGTTCGCCCGCCGCACCGGCGGTGTCCTGCTCGGCTGCCTGTTCATCTACCTCACCACCGTGGCCGCGCTGGACGCCGCCGCCACCGTGCTCTGGCCCGGCGCCCCGGCGCTCGGGGTCCCGGAGCTCGGCGCGCTGCTGCTGCTCGGCGGCTCACTCTGGCTGGCGCTGCTGCTGAACGCCTTCGGGTTCAGCTGGAGCACCGCCCTGATCTGTCTGGCAGCCGCGGGCGCCGAGTGCGCCGGACTGCTGACCGGTGTGGACCCGACCGTCCTGCAGCTGATCGGCTGCGGGGCCGCGGCCGCCGTCCTCACCGCCATCGCCGGGCCCGTGCTCGGCCGCACCACCAAGCACCGCTGAACCACCGAGCACCACGCACCACGCACCACTGAACCACCAGCGCTGGGTCACCACCGTTCCGCACCCAGCCGTCCTCACCCCGTACCAAGAGCAGAAAGCGATTCACCGGATGAGCAACGTCGCCGTCACCGGAGCCGAGGGCTTCATCGGCTCCCACCTCGTCGAGACCCTGGTCGCGGAGGGCCACCAGGTCCGCGCCATGGTGCAGTACAACTCCTTCTCGTCCTTCGGCTGGCTGGAGACCCTCCCCAAGGAGGTGCTGGACTCCGTCGAGATCGTCCTCGGCGACGTCCGGGACCCGGGCTCCGTCATCGGCCTGGTCAAGGGCACCGACGCGGTGTACCACCTGGCCGCGCTGATCGCGATCCCGTACTCCTACCGGGCCCCGCACTCCTACGTCGACACCAACGTCACCGGGACCCTCAACGTGCTGGAGGCCGTGCGCCACTTCGACGTCCCGCGCCTGGTGCACACCTCCACCAGCGAGACGTACGGCACCGCGCAGACCGTGCCGATCACCGAGGACCACCCGATCAACACCCAGTCCCCGTACGCGGCCTCCAAGGCGGGCGGGGACCGGCTGGCCGACAGCTACTACGCCAGCTTCGACACCCCGGTCGTCACCCTGCGCCCGTTCAACACCTTCGGCCCGCGCCAGTCGATGCGCGCCGTCATCCCCACCGTGATCGCCCAGCTGGCCGCCGGCGAGCGCGAGATCACCCTCGGCGACCTGCGCCCGACCCGCGACTTCACCTTCGTGAAGGACACCGCCAACGCGTTCCGCACGGTCGGCACCGCCCCCGCCGAGACCGTGGTCGGCAAGACCTTCAACGCCGGCACCGGCGGCGAGATCTCGGTCGGCGACCTGGTCACCCTGATCGGCAAGCTGATGGGCGTCGACATCACGGTGAAGGAGGACGAGCAGCGCATCCGCCCGGCCAACTCCGAGGTGATGCGCCTGGTCGCCGACGCCACCCGGCTGCGCACGGCCACCGGCTGGGCCCCGCGGTTCTCCCTGGAGCAGGGCCTGGAGCAGACCATCGAGTTCTTCCGCGACCCCGCCAACCTGGCGCGCTACAAGACCGACATCTACAACGTCTGACCTGCCGCACCTCACTGGCAGTACCGACACCCAAAGGCTCCTGTCGCACCATCCTTCCGTGGGGGAAACACCATGCATGCAGTGATCCTGGCCGGTGGCAAGGGCGTTCGCCTTCGTCCGTACACCACCGCGCTCCCCAAGCCCCTCGTCCCGATCGGCGACCAGCACGCGATCCTGGAGATCGTGATGCGCCAGCTCGCCGCCGCGGGCTTCACGACCGTCACCCTGGCCATCGGGCACCTCGGCCACATCATCCGCGCCTACGTCGGCAACGGCTCCCAGTGGGGGCTGCGGGTCGGCTACGCCGTCGAGGACAGCCCGCTCGGCACCATGGGCCCGCTGCTCACCATGCAGGACCGGCTGCCCGAGCACTTCCTGGTGATGAACGGCGACATCCTCACCGACCTGGACTTCGCCGGAGTGCTCAAGCACCACGAGGCCTCCGGGGCGCCGCTCACCATCGCCACCTACGCCCGCCAGGTCAAGATCGACTTCGGTGTGCTGACCACCGAGTCCGGCACGATCACCGGCTTCCAGGAGAAGCCGAGCATCGACTACCGGGTCTCGATGGGCGTCTACGGCGTCTCCCGTTCGGCGCTCGCCGCGTACACCCCCGGCCTGCCGCTCGGCTTCGACGAGCTGGTCCTCGACCTGCTCGCCGCCAAGACCCCGCCGGCCGCCTACGAGTTCGGCGGCTACTGGCTCGACATCGGCCGCCCCGACGACTACGACCGGGCCAACGCCGAGTTCGCGCTCAACCGCTCGCTGCTCCTCCCGGCCGAGCCCGAGGGCCTGTACGCCGTACCGAACGGGCCGGAGCTGCCGATCCCGGCCGCCCGCACCGCGGCGGACGCCGCCGACGGGCAGCCGGCGGCGGCCTCCGCGACGGGCCCCGAGAACGGCGGACGAGCCGCGTGAGAATCCTGCTGCTCGGCGCTGACGGCTTCCTCGGCCGGCACGCCGCCACCGTCCTGCGGTCACTGCCCGGAGCCACCGTGCTGACCGCCGGCCGGCGGCCCGACCACGATCTGCGGCTGGACCTGGCCACCGCCCAGGCCGGCCCGCTCGGCGAGGAACTGGCCGCGCTCGCCCCCGACACGGTGGTGAACTTCGCCGGCGCGGTCTCCGGCAGCGCGGTCACCCTCGCCGAGGTCAACGCGCGCGGCCCGGCCGTGCTCTGCGAGGCCCTGGTCCTCGGCGCGCCGAAGGCCCGGCTGGTGCACATCGGCTCGGCCGGCGAGTACGGCGTCTGCGCCCCCGGCAGCTCCCTCGCCGAGGACGCCGACGCCCGCCCGGTCGGCGTCTACGGCGCGACCAAGCTGGCCGGCTCCCTCGCGGTGGCCGGCTCGCCACTGGACGCCGTGGTGCTCCGGGTGTTCAACCCGGTCGGCCCGGGCGCACCGGCCGGCTCGCTGCCCGGCCGGCTCGCCGCCGAGCTGCGCCGGGCGGCCCCCGAGGGCGCCGACGGCGTGGTGAAGGTCGGGGACCTCTCGGCCCACCGCGACTTCGTCGACGCCCGGGACATCGCCCGCGCGGTCGGCCTGGCCGTCGCCGCCGAGCGTCCGCTGCCCCGGGTGCTCAACCTCGCCTCCGGGCAGGCGCGACCGGTCCGGGCGATCGCGGACGGCCTGGTCGCGGCGGCCGGTTTCGCCGGCCGGATCGACGAGAGCGGCGCCGGCTCCGAGCGCTCGGCCGCCGTCTCCTGGCAGCAGGCCGATGTCTCGGCCGCCGCCCGGGAGCTCGGCTGGCTCCCGGCGACCGCCCTCGCCGACACCCTGCGCGACCTGTGGCTCAGCACCGACCCACTGGTCACCGCATGACCGGCGCAAGCCACGTCGACGGCCGCCTGCTGGTGCCGCTGTACGTCCACCCCGCGGTGGACCCGGCGGCCTGGCAGGCGGTCGCCGCCGCCGACCCGGACCGGATCGCCGCCGTCGTGCTGAACCTGGCCGACGGCCCCGGCGACGCCCCCGACAACGTCTTCGCCGAAGCCGCCGACGAGCTGCGCAAGGCCGGCCTCCCGCTGCTCGGCTACGCCGACACCGACTACGGCCGACGGCCCCACGCTGCCGTGGTGGAGGACATCCTGACGTACCGTCAGCGCCACGGCATCACCGGCGTCTACCTCGACCAGGTCGCCACCCATCCGGGCGCGCTGGCGCACTACCGGCGGCTGGCCACCGCGGCCCGCGCCGCCGGCTGCGCCACCGTGGTGTTCGGCCACGGCGACCACCCCGATCCCGGCTACGCCGAGGTGGGCATCGCCGACCTGCTGGTCACCTTCGAGGGGGACTGGGAGGCGTACCGCACGATGACCCTGCCGCTGTGGACCGGCCGGCACGCCGCCGCCCGCTTCTGCCACCTGGTGTACGACGTGCCGTCCGCGGCGGCCGGGGAGGCCACCGCGCTGATCGCCGCCCGCCGGGCCGGCGTCGGCTGCGCCGTCCCGGGGTCCGGGGAGAACCCCTGGAGCACCCTGCCGCACACCCTGACCGTCACCGAACCGACCTGATCCCACCCGGAGTTCGAGTACCGTGACCCGCCGCACCCGGCCCCTGTGGGCCGCCCTCGCCCTGACCACCGCCCTGGCGCTCGCCGCGTGCAGCAGCTCGGGCTCGGAGGACGAGGACGAACCCTCGGCCGACGCCACCGGCGCCCAGCCGCCCGCGGCCACCGCCGCCCCCGTCCCGGGCACCCCGTCCACACCCGCGACGAGCGAGCCCGGCACACCGAGCGCTCCCGGCACCCCGTCCGCGCCCGTCACACCGACCCCGGGGACACCGAGCGCCCCGGGGACACCGGCGACCCCGGGCACGCCCTCCGTACCCGGTACCCCCGGCACGCCCGGCACCCCCGGCACACCGCCGCAGCCGGCCGGCGCCCGCTGGCAGCCCACCCCCGGCCTCGCCTGGCAGTGGCAACTCGGCGGCGGTGTCGACCAGTCGGTGGACGTCCCGGTGTACGACGTCGACGGCTTCGAGACCGACGCCTCCGTGGTCGCCGCCCTGCACGCCAAGGGCCGGAAGGTGATCTGCTACATCAACGCCGGCTCCTGGGAGGACTTCCGCCCCGACTCCGCCGCCTTCACCAAGGCGCTCCAGGGCTCCGGCAACGGCTGGAAGGGCGAGAAGTGGTTCGACATCCGCAAGATCGACCAGCTGAAGCCCCTGATGGCGGCCCGCTTCGACATGTGCCGCAGCAAGGGCTTCGACGCCGTCGAGCCCGACACCATCGAGGCCTACAACCAGAACAGCGGCTTCCCGCTCACGGCGGAGGACCAGCTGCGGTACAACCGCATGCTGGCCTCGCTCGCCCATGAGCGCGGCATGGCGATCGGCCTGAAGAACGACCTGGACCAGATCCCCGCCCTACTGGCCGACTTCGACTTCGCGGTGAACGAGGAGTGCGCGCAGTTCAACGAGTGCGCCCGGCTCTCGCCCTTCGTCCAGGCGGGCAAGGCGGTCTTCCACGTCGAGTACAAACTCGGCACGGAGAAGTTCTGTGCCCAGAGCAAGTCGCTGGGCCTCAGTTCGATGCAGAAGAAGCTGGAGCTGGACGCCTGGCGGAAGCCCTGCTGAGGCCCCGTCGGGGCCGCAGCGCGTACCGGCCCGCCAGGCACCGCGTCGGAAGGGTTACTTGACCGCCAGCCAGATGACGGCGCCCACCACGACCAGCGCGACGACGGCGATCACCGCGATCAGGCCGGTGCGGCTGCCGCCGTTGCTGCTGCTGCCGTAGGTGGAGACGGAGCCCGGTGCCTGGGGTGCCGGGGTCTCGTCGACGAACGCCCGGAACATCTGGGTGCTGCCGGCGGGGTCGTAGTCGTTGTCAGCCATGGCACGGACTCTAACGAATCCGCCGACCCCGCCGACACCCCGGACCCTCCTCCGGTACTCCCCGGCGCGGGCCGGGGAGTACGACAAGCTTGTGAAGTCTGTCCGGATCACGGAATGCCCGTCCACGCGATCCGGTTGACTCGGGTCATGACCGGAATCCACAGTGACGCCCCCGGCCGGGTCAAGCTCGGCACCTCCGACCTCGCCGTGCACCCGCTCTCCCTCGGCGGCAACGTCTTCGGTTGGACGGCCGACGAGGAGCAGTCCTTCGCCGTCCTCGACGCGTACGCGGCCGCCGGCGGAAACTTCGTCGACACCGCCGACACCTACTCCTCCTGGGTGCCCGGCAACACCGGTGGCGAGTCCGAGAGCATCATCGGCGACTGGCTGCGCAGCCGGGGCAACCGCGACGACATCGTGATCGCCACCAAGGTCGGCCTCCACCCCGAGGCCCGCGGTCTGGGCGCGGCCACCATCAAGTCCTCGGTCGAGGGTTCGCTGCGCCGCCTCGGCGTCGAGCACATCGACCTCTACTACACCCACCAGGACGACGACACCCCGGTGGAGGAGTTCGTCACCGCGCTGGACGAGCTGGTGAAGGCGGGCAAGGTCCGCGCGATCGCCGCCTCCAACATCGGCGCCGAGCGGCTCGCCGAGGCCCTCGCCTTCTCCGAGCGCGAGGGCCTGGCCGCGTACGTCGCGATCCAGCCGCACTACAACCTGGTCTCCCGGGCCACGTTCGAGGGCCCGCTGGCCGACGTGGTCGCCGAGCACGGTCTCGCCACCGTGCCCTACTACGCCCTCGCCTCCGGCTTCCTGACCGGCAAGTACCGCCTCGGCGGCGCGGACGTGACCAGCGCCCGGTCCGAGGGTGCCTCCCGCTACCTGGCCGATCCGCGCGGCCCCAAGGTGCTGGAGGCGCTGGACACCGTCGCCGCCGAGCACGGCGTCGAGCTCGCCACCGTGGCCCTGGCCTGGCTGGGCACCCGCCCGACGGTCGCCGCCCCGATCGCCAGCGCCCGCAGCGTCGAGCAGCTCCCCCCGCTGCTGGCCGCCGCCTCGCTGCGGCTCACCCCGGAGGAGCTCGCCCTGCTCGACGCCGCGTCCTCCTGAGCACGGCGGCGGCCCCCGGCGGAATCGATCCGCCGGGGGCCGCCGTGTCGGAGGCACCGCTACGGGCGCCCGAAATGCGTGGGGTAGAAGCCACGGCTGAGGGTGGAGACCCGCACCGTCTTCCCCGGCCGGGGGGCTTCGACGAAGGTGCCGTCGCCGAGGTAGATCCCCACGTGGTGGATCCCGGAGGCCCGGCCGCTGTCCGACCAGAACAGCAGGTCACCGCGGCGCAGCTGCCCGGCGGTGATCGGGGTGGTGGCCGCGTACTGGTCGTCCGCCACCCGCGGCAGGCTGATCCCGGCGCGCCGGTAGGCCTGCTGGACCAGCCCCGAGCAGTCGTAGCCGGACGGACCGTCGCCGCCCCAGACGTACGGCTTGCCGAGCTGGGCGAGCGCGTAGTCGATCGCCGCCTGCATGCCGCGGGAGGTCGGCGCACCGTCCGCTGCCGGCCGGGTGACCGGCGGGGCGGGTGCCGGGGCCGTTCCCCCGCCGGACTGGCCGGTGCGGCTGAGGTAGACGTCGTAGTGGCTGGTGTACCGCCACTCGCCGCTGCCGTTCTTGAACCAGTACTTCGAACCGTCCCAGCCCTGCCGCATCCCCGCGGAGGAGGACCCGGACGACGACGCGGATGACGCCGGGGGCGTGGCCGAGCCGTTGGAGACGGCCGCCTTGCCGGCGGACCCGCCCGACGCGCCGGTACGGGCGGCGTAGACGTCGTAGTGGCTGGTCCAGCGCCAGGCGCCGCTCGCGCTCTTGAACCAGTACTTCGAACCGTCCCAGCCCGGCTTCCCGGGCGCGGCGTGCGCGGACCCGGCCCCGGCCGTCAGACCGACCACACCGGCTCCCGCCAGCACCGTGGTGGCCAGGCAGGTCGTTCTCACGGCCCGATGTATTCGGGCGCCACCGGACGTCCCGGAGGCCCCGGCCGTCGGGCGGGCCGGGCGCGGCCGGGCCGCGCAGTCGGCGCAGCCGCAGCCCGCGATCGCGGGGATGCTGCCGAGGCTCTCCTCGAAACCGATCAGCGCCGCGTCGGCGTCGAGACCCGCGAACCCCGCGTCGAAGTCGCCTCCGAAGTCGCCTCCGAAGTCGCCTCCGAAGTCGGCTTCGAAGTCGGCCGCGACATCGGTCTCCGTACCGGTGGCTATCCTCATGCCGGTCGTCCTTCCTTCCGCCCGGCCCGGGCGGCCGGGGACGGTACCGAGGCGGCCACTCCGGCCGGGGCGACGAAGGCGACCAGCAACTGCTCCATCAGCGCGCTGCGGGCGGCCTCGTCCAGCTCGTGCGCGGTCGCGCGCTCCAGCCGGCGGACGGCGAGCGCCGCCGCCTCCACCGCGTCGTCGACCAGCACCGTGCGCAGGCCCGCGTCCAGGTCGGCCAGCCGGCGGCGGCGCATCGACTCGGCGACCTCGGGCGCGTAGTCCAGCGCCAGCGGCTGCGCCGAGTAGACCTCCAGTCCGGCCGGGGCGACCTCGGCGGCCAGCGAGCGGGTCAGCTCGTCGGCGAACCACTGGCCGTCGCGCAGCGCGGGGCCGGGCGCCGCGTTGCTGTCGCAGGGCAGCATGGACGCGGTGCGGGTCAGCACCGCCTGCACCTGCTCGCGCAGGTAGTTCTCGTGGTCCTCGATCGCCAGCAGCGCCCGGGCGGTGTCCTTGACCCGCCAGACGATCAGAAGCCGGACGACGATCGGCGTACCGGTCCGGTCGACCACCTTGACCGGCTCGCTGCGCCAGTGCCGCAGCCGCACGTCCACCCGGCGCCGGCGCAGCAGCGGGTTGACCCAGACCAGTCCGGTGCGCCGGACGGTGCCTCGGTAGCGGCCCCACCGGCTGAGCACCCGGGTCTCGCCCCCCGCGTTGGCCAGCAGACCGGCCAGCGAGAGGACGATCAGCAGACCGGCCGCGCTGACGGCGGCGACGGACCTGGCCTCCACCTCGGCCCCGCCACCGGCCCGGGCCGCGGCGCTGCGCAGATCGGGCAGCGCGTCCCAGTACGGGATGACGCCGTCGTTCAGCAGGACCAGCAGGACGGCGGCCACCCCGGCCAGCAGCGCCAGCAGGGCGACCCAGCCGGGCAGCGCGGTGGCGCCGTGCTCGCGCAGCGCCTGGTCGGCGCGCGGGGGGCGGCGGGAGGTGGTCGCGGCGACCGCGCCGGCCGGGGTGGCCTCCGGAAGCTCCACGACCTCCGGGGCCGCCGTCTCCAGCGGGTCGCGCAGATCGACCGGCGTGCCCGCCGGGCCGGGGACGACCGCGAGCGGCGTCGTCGCCGGGCCGTGGTCGACCGGTTTGTCGGTCTTGACCGCCCTCACCAGCGGGCTGGAGCCGGAGGCGGAACGTTCCGGCAGGGCCGGGGGCAACGCCTTGGGCAGATGGTCGGGTCGCTGGGAAGAGTCGCGGGTGACGTCCATGCACGGATCCTCGGGTTCAGTGTGTCGCGCAACGGGCGGCCCGGATCTGACGGGCAGTGCCAGAGTCAGGCTAAGTTCATACGTCATCAAATGCGACATTTGAGATAGAGCGTGTCGACATTTACTGACGAATCATCCGAAGCCGACCTGACGCGCAGGCACATGAGCGGATGGTCGGAGTGATTCAGCGCCTTCGGGCGCCGGGGCCGCGAGCGAACACCCGGCGGGTGATCAGGCCGATCCCGGTGAGCAACAGCAGCAGACCGGCGAGTCCGCCACGCCAGCCCTCGGACCGGGAATGACCGGAGGTCGGCTGGGCGTGCGCCGCCTCGGCCCCGGTCGAGGGCTCGCCGGACGGCCCGGCCGGGGGCGCGGCCAGCGCCCGGGAGGGCTCGGCCTGGACCTGCCCGGTGGGCACCGCCGACGCGGCCCCGGCGGTCGGTGCGGCGGTCGCTGTGGCGGTGGGAGCGGGGGCGGGGGTGGGAGGCATCCCGGTCGGCGTGGCCGGGGTGGACGCGCCGGCCGGGGTGGTGGCGCTCGGGCTCGGGCTCTGACGTGGGCTTGGGCTTGGGCTTGGGCTTGGGCTTGGGCTTGAGCTTGAGCTGACGCTCTGAGGTGCACCGACGCTCGGGCTCGGGCTCGGGCTCGAACTCGGGCTCGCCGAGGGCGCCGCCGACACGACCGCCCCGGCAGCCGGCGGGACGACGATCGGCAGCAGCCCCGGCATGACGGGCTCCAGGACGGGTTCGACGACGGGGACGGCCGGAGGGGGCGGAGTGACCGGAACGGACGGGGTGACGGGAACGGACGGGGTGACCGGAACGGACGGGGTCGGCGGGACCGGCACCGAGGGCGAGACCGTCGGCACGGGAACCGAAGGCGCGGACACCGTCGGCGGACCGGCCGGCGCACTGGTGGCGGGTACGGACGGCGCGGGAATCGCGGCCGGGGTGGCCGGCACACCGGCCGGCGACACCGCCCCGGACGGGGGCGACGGCACACCGGGCGGCGACACCGCGGCGGTCGGCCCGACCGGCGACGGCACCCCGGGCGCCGGCACCGAGCCCGACGGCGACGGCACGGCCGTCGGCACGGGCGAGGCCACCGAGGCGGACGGCACCACCGGCACCGGCACGGCCGGCGCGGAGGGGACCTCGGGCGAGGGCGCGGCAGCCGCCGCGACCCGGACGGTGACCGCGTCCGCCGCCGTCCCGTTGCCCGCCAGGTCGGTCGCCGTGACGACCAACCACTGCTCGCCGTCCGTCAGGTCACGGTTGGCCGTACAGGTCCAGCTGCCGTCGACGGCGGCCGTGGCCCCGCAGGCCACGATCCGCTCCGCCGAGGCCGCGCTGCCCGCCCGGGCGGTGACGGTCACCCGGGCCCCGGGTTCCGCCCGTCCGCCCAGCTTCGGGCGGGCGACCCGGAGCGTCTCGCCCGCCGCTGGCGTGACGAGCACCGGCCGGTCCGGCGCCACGGTGTCGACGACGAGTGCGACGGGCTGCCCCGCCGACCGGTTGCCGGCCGCGTCGACCGCGGTCGGGGTGAGCTGGTGGCGCCCGTCCGGCAGGTTCTCCACCGGCAGGCAGGACCAGCCGCCGTCGGACCGCACCGCCGTGCCGCACAGCTCGCCGGCCGCGCCGCCGCGGACCCCGGCGGGCCGGTCGGCGACCGAGACGGTACTGCCCGGCTCGCCGGTGCCGGTCAGCTGGAGGCCCGGGTCATTGGTGTACTCGGGGATGGTGAGCACCGGCGCGGTGGGCGGCGCGGTCTTCACGGTGACCCGGACCGGATCACCGCGCAGCACCAGGCCGCCGCTGGTGGTCTCGACCGGAGTGAGGGTGTGCGCGCCCGCGGCGAGCGGACCGCCCGGCCGGCAGGACCAGTCGCCGCCCTGCTCGACCCGGGCCTTGCAGAGCACCGCGTCCCCGTCGCGCACCTCGACCGTCGCACCGGCCACCGCGCCCTCACCGCGCACCTGCGGGCGGGCGTCGGCGATCACGGTGCCGTCGACCGGGGTGGCGATCTCCGGCCGGGCGGCACCGACCGCCAGCCGGATCCGCTGGTCCGAGACCTGGCCGGAGTCGGCGAACCCGCCGGCCGGCACGAGCTGGGCCGCGTCCCGGCCGATCCGCAGCCGGGCCCAGGTCTCACCCGACGAGGCGTTGGCGGGGACGGTCCACTCCAGGGTGGCGCTGCCGGCCGTGGCCGGGATCTCGGTCTGCACCCGCTCGGCGGGGTCGAAGCGGCCGTTGCGGTCGAAGTCGATCCAGCCGGCCAAGGTCGCGGGAGCACCGTCCACCGCGACCGGGACGGTGACCCGGTAGTACCGGCCGATCGCGGCCTCGGCCGGGAAGCTGACGGCCGGGTCGCTGCCCTGGTACTCACCGCGTCCGGGCTGGAGCTGGGGCGGCGCCGGGCTGGACCAGACGCTGCGCCTGGCGGCGCCGTGGTCGAGCTGGACGAGCGGTTCGCCCGCCGCGTCCGTGGCCCCGGCGGGTGCGGCGGGCGGCACCCGGGGCGTCGTACCGGTGGTCGGGGCCCGCCGGTCGAGCCGGGCCGCACCGCCGGCGTCCGTACCGAGGAACAGGTCGGAGAGCAGGTGGGAGGCGTTGCCGTAGCCCTGCGGGGCGGTGCCGACCCCCTCGTCCAGGGTGACGGTGTACGCCTGGGTGAGCGGCGCCGGGGCGGTGGTGGAGCCGGCCCGGGCGGTGGAGCGCTGCTCGACCCGGAAGACCGCGGTGCGGAAGGTGCCGGCCAGCTCCAGGCTGCCCTCGGCGGCCGATCCGGCCCCGGCGTCACCGGCCCCGGCCGCTCCGGCGGGGGCGAGGCTGTTTCCGTCCACCGCCCAGCCCGGCCAGTCGGTGCGGTTGACCAGGGTGGGCGCGCCCGGTGACCCCCCGGTCAGACTCAGCCGGGTCGCCGTGCTGGTGGTCCCGCCTTTCCCGGTGGCGATTCCGGCGAGCCCGCTGAGGTGCAGCCGGGGATTGCGGACCGGTCGGGAGAAAGCGAGCCGGAGCGTTCCGACGGTGCGCCAGGAACCGTCCGTCTGCGGACGGCCCTCCGTGATCCGAAAGCTTTGCGCGGGATCTCCGGGCCGCACTCCGTCCGTATAGAGGGCGGCCGCCCGCCCACCGCCGGACCGCTCGGCCAATTCACCCGGTTCCGCCGCGACCTCGAAACCGGGAGCGGCGGCGAGATCGAGCTGGACGGTGAGGCCGGAGGGAAGGACGGCGCGCTGTTCTCCCGACCAGGTGTCGGGAGACTGCTGCGCGACGGAGGAGGGCGGGTTCCAGCCGATCAGCAGCGCGGCAGCCAGGGCGGCGGAGGCACCGGCCGCCGCCAGTCGCGGCCGGCGGGCTCCTCCCGCCCGGGGCGCGTACCGGTCCGGGGCCGGGGCGGACAGAGCGGCGTCGTGGGGGAACTGTCGGCTCATCCGGCTCTCCTTCGGTATCGGCTGCCGGGATGGCCGGGCAGTCTGGGCACAAGATCCGACAAAACGGAATCACGATCCTGGGCCGGTAATACCGCGACACCTGCACTCTTGGCCGCGTCCCACCCGTTCGGCGGTCATCCGACCGGCAGGACAGGATGTACCCGAATGGGATGGATTTCATCCATTAGGCGGCGTATCGAGCGAAATTGCGGCGGCCTTCGACCGGGCCCCTTCGTTGGGCACCTGACCGTTCGTCGGGCCGTCCCGCTCGCACGACCGCCGCGCCCGTGACCCCGGGTCCACCGGAAGGGGCCCCGCGATCGTCGGGCCCCGGCACCCCCACCGACGCCGCGCGTCTCAGCCCGGCGACCGTTCGGACGCGGTCCCGGCGTCCACGCGGCGTTCGCCCCTTCCCGGCAGGCACCCGGTGAGCGACCGGGCCCTCCCGGGGCACACCTCGGCGCTCCCGGTCACCCGTACGGCGGCCACCGACCACGGCCGGCCGGCCACGGGCCCTCAGCGGGCCGCCGGACCTCGCCGGCCGGCAGCCGGACCGGCGGCCGATCCCCGGAGCACCGCCGGCTGGCACGCGCCCGGAGAACGGAGAAGCCCCCGGCCGGCGGCCGGGGGCTTCTCTTTGGTGCGCTCAGCAGGATTCGAACCTGCAACCTCTTGATCCGTAGTCAAGTGCTCTATCCGTTGAGCTATGAGCGCAAGTGCCGGGCGGACCCGGTCTTGCGAAGGTTTGGTGCGCTCAGCAGGATTCGAACCTGCAACCTCTTGATCCGTAGTCAAGTGCTCTATCCGTTGAGCTATGAGCGCTCGCCCTGCTGAACGTGTCGGCGGGGCGTTGCGGGGACAACATTACATGACCTGCGACGCGGGGCGAAATCGATTGATCCGGGCCCCCCGGAGCCCTGGTTCCCGACCGGTCCCGCCCCGACCCCGGACATGCGAGAAGCCCCGCCGACGTGATCGTCGACGGGGCTCCCGACTGGCGGAGGCTGAGGGATTTGAACCCTCGATGGGCTTTAAGACCCAAACCGCATTAGCAGTGCGGCGCCATAGACCGGACTAGGCGAAGCCTCCCCACACCTGGACCGCGCCCGCGTGGCGGACTCGCTCCGTGTGCCAGTGATGATGCCACAACCCGAGGGCTCGGCACCAACCACCGCCAACGTTACTAGGCGGGTCGTCCCCGCCGCAAAGAAGAATGAGATACTGCCTTCTCCGGAGGAGCTGCCCTGAGCCGAGGAGACCTGTCGACGTGAGCAGCAGGCCGATCCGAGGCGCTGCTCGCCTCGCCGCCATACTCGACGCCCTGCCCGACGCGTTGTTGCTGGTGAACAGCAACGGCACCGTCGTCGATGCCAACAGCGCAGCCGTCCAGGCGCTCCAGACGCCCGGCACCTCGCTGGTCGGCATGGGCGTCCTGGACCTGCTGCCGGAGTTCGACCCGAGCCGGATCCCCGGCTCGATGCGGCCGAAGCCGCGCGAGGACGACGCGCTCGACCGCCCGGTGCGGATGACCGCCCGCCGTACCGACGGCACCGCCTTCCCGGTCGAGGTCTCCGGCAACGACTTCGCCGACGACGGCACCGGCTCCGGCGAGGGGCGCGGTTACGCGCTCTCCCCGCTCGTCCCCTACGACCCGTACCGCGAGGGTTCGCGGCCCTCCGGCAGCGACCTGCTCCTGCTGCTGGTCCGCGACCTCTCCAGCCGGCTCGGCGTCGAGGCGGAGCTGCGCCGTCAGCACAAGCAGACCGAGATGATCCTGCGGGCCGCCGCCGAGGGCGTCCTCGGCGTGGATCTCGAAGGCCGCTGCGTGCTGGTCAACCCGGCCGCCGCGCACATCCTGGAGTACCGCGCGAGCGAGCTGGGCGGGCGCGAGCTGCACCCGCTGATCCAGCACTCCCGGGCCGACGGCACCCCGCTGGCGCTGGAGGAGTCCGCGCTGCTGGACACCCTGACCTCCGGGCGCAAGCACCGGGTGCGCGGCACGGTGCTCTGGCGCAAGGACGGCCGACCGGTCACCGTCGACCTCACCACCGCCCCGGTGCGCGACGGCGACCAGTTGGTCGGCGCGGTGATGACCTTCACCGACCGCAGCCGCGAGCTGGCCCTGGTCGCCCGCAACGAACACCTCACCGCCGTCCTGGAGAGCGAGCTGGGCGGCGCCCTGACCGCGCTGCACCGGCGGATCGACGCGCTCGCCGCCGACCCGGCCGGCCAGCTCTGGCCGGAGGCCAACTGGACGCTGCGGCGACTGGCCGACGAGTGCCGGCGGTTCGGCAAGCTGATCGACGGCGTGCTCGCGCACCAGCGCTCCGAGGCCGGCGGTGACGGCGCGTCCGGCGGCTCCCCCGGGGACGACAAGGACGGGACGAAGCCCGCCGACCGGGTGCCGGTCAGCCTGGACAAGGTGATCCGGCAGGCGGTCGAGCACGCGGGCGAGCTGGTCGGCGCCGGGCGGGTGCGGTTCTCCGTGCACGCCGCCGCCGTCGAGGTGATCGCCGACGAGAAGCGGCTCGCGCAGGCGCTGGCCCACCTGGTCGCCGACGTCAGCGGGGTCGCGCTCTCGCTGGACGCCCCGCCCGCCGTCGCCTCCCCCGCCCCGGCCGCCCCCGGTGCTCCCGAGCTGCCCCCGGCCGGCGGCGGTGCGCCGATGGTGGTCCTCGCGGCCGCCCAGCGCGGCGACGTCGCCCGGGTGGAGATCCGCGGCCCCGGGCGCGGTGGCAGCCCCGTCCACCTGCCGATAGCCCGCACCGTGGTGGAGCGCCACGGCGGCGTGCTCCAGCCGCACGAACTGCCCGGCAAGGCCGGCACCACCTACGTCGTCGAGCTGCCGCTGGACCCGGTCGCGGCGAAGGCCGCCGCCGAGCGCGCGTCGGCCGAGGGCCGGTCGGACCGGCCCAAGGAGACCGACAGCGCCGTGCTGCCCGACCTGCCGGGCATCCCGCAGCTGCCCGCGGCCCGACGCGCCGAGGACGACGCCGAGCCGGCGGCGGCCGAGGACCCGACCGCCGGTGAGGCGGCCGCCCGGACAGCCGGACCGGAGCAGACGAACGACGAGCCGGCGCAGCCGCCGGTGGCCGAGCGGCGCGGGCGCCGGGGCCGACCGGCGGCCGAACCCGCCGCCGAGGCCGACCCGGCCGCCGCCGACCGGTGGCCGAACGCCCCGGCACGGGTCGAGCGGGCCGTCCCCGAGCAGTGGAACGGCACCGGCAACGACCCCGCCTACGGGCGCCAGGGCGTGGGCGGCCCGACCGCCCAGGCGAGCGACCCGTGGGGCAAGGACGACGGCCGCTCCGGGACCGCGTACGCGGTGCCGGTCGACGGCCGCCCGGACGGGCCCGCCACCGCGGCCGCTCCGACGGCACCGCGCGGCCCGTTCGCCCTCGGACCCGCCACCGCCGACTCCGCTCCGACCGGCGCCCCGGCGGACGGCGCGCCGACCGACGGCACTCCGACCGGCGGCACCCCGGTGACCGGGGTGCCCGGCGGCGAGCCCGCGGCCGAGAGCGCTCCGAGCGGCGCCGAGGCCTTCGGCCCGGCCGGCCGGGAGGCCGACGGCGGGGGCGAACCGAAGCCGTCCCGACGGCGCCGCGCGCTGCCGGCCGCCGAGGACTCGTCCGGCGGGTTCGCACTCCCCGGGATGCCCGACCCCGCCCCGCTCTACCCCGGCCTGGAGCACGCGCTGCCCGCCGGCCCCGCGCCCGCGCTGCCCGAGGCGCCCGCCGCCGCGCCCACCGGCCGCCGTCGGCGACTGGCCGTGCCGCCCGGTCCCGACACCGAGACCCGGGCGCCCGGAACGACCGCCGAGGGCGCCCCCGGCGCACTGGAACTCGCCCGGCCCGCGCTGCCGGCCGCCGGGACGGACGGACCGGCCCCCACCGGCCCGGACGGCCCACGACCGGTCGGCACCGGCCTGGCCGAGCTGGCCCCGCCGCGCCCGCTCGGTGCCCCCGGCACTCCGGGCGGCTCCGGTCCGGGCGGTGCGGGTCCCACCGGGTCCGGTCCGAACGGCCCGGGCCCGAACGGCTCAGGTCCGAACGGCTCAGGTCCGGCTGGCTCAGGCCCGAACGGCCAGGGCTTTCCGGTCGGCCACGCCGGTCAGGCCGAGGCCTTCCCGGTCGCCCCGGACCACGTCCCCGCCCCGCCGGTCGGCGCGCCGCAGCTGCCCGCCGTCCCCGAGGCCCGGACGACGCCGCGCCCGATGGCCGAGCTGCCCGCCGCCGGTCACGACGATCCCGCCGAGCACCCCGCGCAGGCCGTCCCGGCCGGGGACGGCAGCCCGCGCCGGCTGCTGGTCTGGCCCGAGCCCGACCCGGCCACCCGGCAGGCGCTGCAGGACCGCGGCTACCGCCCGGTGATCGTCCGCTCCCGCGAGGAGGTGGACGCCCAGATCGCGGGCTTCCCGGCCGCGCTGTTCGTCGACCCGCTGACCGGCCCGATCACCCGCACCGCGCTGCAGTCGCTGCGCACGGCGGCCCTCAACAGCCGGGTTCCGGTGCTGGTCACGGCCGGCCTCGGCCAGGCCACCCGGGACGCCGCGTACGGCGCCGACCCGGCCGTGCTGCTGCGCGCCCTCGCCCCGCGCGACGGTGAGAACCACGCCCCCCGGGTCCTGCTGGTCGAGGGCGACCCGGACATCGCCGCCGCCCTGATCAGCAGCCTGGAGCGGCGCGGCATGCACGTCGAGCACGCGGCGGACGAGAACGACGCCGTCGCCCGTGCCAGCAGCGTGCAGCCGAACCTGGTGGTGATGGACCTCTTCCAGATCCGCCGCCGGCGGGTCGGCCTGCTGGACTGGCTGCGCGCCAACGACCGGCTGCACCGCACCCCGCTGGTCGTCTACACCTCGGTCGACCTCGACCCGCGCGAACTGCCCCGGCTGCGCACCGGCGAGACCGTACTGTTCCTCGCCGAGCGCTCCACCACCGCGGACGTCCAGTCCCGGATCGTCGACCTGCTCGGGCGGATCGGCGCGATGGGCGAGGCGGGCGTCGCGGCCGCCGGCTGAGCCGGCCGGGGGGGGGGGGGGCCCCCGGGGGGGGGGGCCCCCCCCCCCGCCCGCCCCCCCCCCCCCCCCCGCCGCGCCCCCCCCCCCCCCCCACAGC